>CAYMZR010000063.1:0-12044 GCA_964394975.1 uncultured Dehalococcoidia bacterium
AAAAACGTAATCAAAACTTAAGGAGTTTGAAATGGAAGGAGACATAATGAACGTGGGTGCCGGTCTGGCGATCGGACTTGGAGCTATCGGCCCTGGAATTGGAATTGGTATGCTCGCCTCGAAGGCCATGGAAGCTTTGGGACGTAACCCTGAAGCTGGTGCTCAGATACAGCAGAATATGATTCTGGCTATCGCGTTCACGGAAGCTATCGCTATTTATGCTTTGGTTGTCGCTATCATAATAAAATTCGTCTAAGGTTAGGTCTCATTTAGCACCTTGCTTGGGGCTACGGTGGGTGCCGAAGAGTACTTCATAAATAGGAGTTCTGTATGGGAGATCTTGGAATAAATCTGCCGGGGCTGATAACACAGATTATCAGCTTTGTAATATTGTTCGTCATATTGTCAAAGGTGTTATATAAACCTTTGGTTGCTATGCTTGACCAGAGAGCAGAGAAAATCACGGCTGGATTAGAGGCTGCAGAAAGAGCTAAAGAAGAGGCTGCCAAATCCGAGGAGTCAATTCAAGAGCAATTGCAAGAGGCGAGATCTGAAGGTCAAAAGCTAGTGACCCAGGCAAGAGAAACTGCTGATCGATTCAGAGAAGAAGAGATGGCCAAGGTGAAAGAGGAATTGGACGTGGAGAGAGCAAGGGCAGAATCAAATATTCAGAGGGAAAGGGATGCTGCGATCGAGGAACTCCGAAAGGAGTTTGCCGGTTTAGCTATCACGGCAGCAGAAAAAGTAGTTAAAACCTCATTGGACGAAGAGGGGCATCGCGCTCTTATCGAAGGGGTTTTAAACGACGAAGGTTCAAGGAATAACTAAGGATGGCTTTATCAGCAAGAAGATACGCTCAGGCAATATTCATGATAGCCGAGGAAAAAGGCGATCAAGAACAATGGCTTGCAGATCTAGAAGTACTTGCAAGTTCCTCTAGGAATCCTGATTTTATAGCATTTATAGATTCACCGAAAATTGAAACTGCAAAAAAGACAGAAGTGATCGGAGAGGCTTTTGGTGGATCAATTTCAGATTTAGCTTTGAATCTGGCTTCTTTGTTAGCCAGCAGAAATTCTGTCGCCTCTCTCGCTGCCATTGCTGATTCATTTCAGGAATTGGTTGACTCAAAAAAGGGAGTAGAACGAGCAGAGATTGTTTCTGCGGTTGAACTTACGGATGAACAGGAAAAGGCAATAGTAGATAAATTGACGCAAATGGTAGGGAAACAACTATCGGTAACAGCCTACGTGGATGAATCGATACTTGGTGGCTATCTGGCTAAAGTGGGAGACAGGTTGGTCGACGGCAGCGTAAAAACGCAACTAGAGGATATGCGAAGGGAGCTCATTAGAGGGGCTTAAATTCAAGCAAAGTTTGATATAACAAAATAAGCGGGTTATTCCCATAAAACGGAGGGTGATATGGCCGTCAGAGGACAGGACATAGCATCGGTAATAAAAAAACAAATAGAGGGATTTGGTACTGACCTCGGCATGGTAGATGTCGGGACAGTAATTGAGGTGGGAGACGGTATAGCTCGTGTGCATGGCCTGTCCGGAGTTGCCTACAACGAATTGGTTGAATTCGAGGGGGGAGTGGCAGGAATGGCTCTAAACTTGGAAGAGGACAGTGTTGGTATCGTGGTTCTAGGGGACCCTTCGCAAATTAGCGAAGGTACTGAAGTGAGGGGTACTGGTAGAGTCATGCAGGTTCCAGTAGGAGAGGCACTGCTTGGACGTGTGGTAGACGGTGTTGGGAATTCAATAGATGGTAAAGGACCTGTAGATACTGCTGAAACAAGAGAGGTAGAGATAGTTGCGCCTAACGTTGCAATACGAAAATCAGTAGATACGCCCGTTCAGACAGGTATTAAGGCGGTCGACGCGATGATACCGATCGGGCGAGGCCAGCGGGAGTTGATTATTGGAGACCGTACCACCGGAAAAACGGCAATATGTACTGACGCCATCATTAACCAAAAAGGCGGAGACGTTATATGCATATACGTCGCTATAGGTCAGAAGGTAGGTAAGGTAGCTCAGATTGTTGGAACATTGGAACAGCAAGGCGCTATGGAGCATACGATAGTGGTTGCTGCCAATGCTTCTGACTCGGCGCCTGCTCAATACTTAGCCCCATACACTGGATGTGCCATGGCAGAGTATTTCATGGCGCAAGGTAAGGATGTTTTGATTGCCTATGACGACCTATCTAAACATGCTTGGGCTTACAGGCAAATGTCCTTGCTATTGAAAAGGCCGCCAGGTCGCGAAGCTTATCCAGGAGATGTTTTTTATTTACACAGCCGCCTATTGGAAAGAGCCGCTAAGATGGATGATGCTCACGGTGGAGGTTCCATAACGGCGCTACCAGTCATTGAAACTCAAGCTGGGGATGTTTCTGCGTACGTACCTACGAACGTAATTTCCATTACGGATGGACAGATTTACCTGGAACCTGAATTATTTAACTCAGGTACCCGCCCTGCTGTGAACGTTGGAGTGTCAGTGTCTCGAGTGGGTAGTGCAGCACAAACAAGGGCAATGAGAGCTGTTGCCGGTCAGCTTAGACTCGAACTGGCCCAGTACAGAGAACTTGTCACCTTTGCTCAATTTGGAACAGATGACCTTGATGCTTCTACTAGACGGCAGCTGGAACGAGGCCAGAGAAGTGTGGAAGTTTTGAAACAGGGTCAAAACGTTCCTCTACCTGTTGAGCAGCAAGTTGTTATCTTATACGCATTGAACCAAGGATATCTGGATGATGTAGAGATACCTGATGTTATTGGCTGGGAAAGTGCCCTTCATGGGTACATGAATTCAAACCATTCAGATCTTTTAAAAGTAATAGCAAATGAGGCGGACCTCAGTGATGATTCCCGCTCAGCATTGAACTCAGCGATAGAAGAATTCAAAAAAAGTGGGTTGGCTAGCTAGATGGCGAGTGTCAGACAAATAGCTCGACGTATAAGAAGCGTTGAGAATACAGCGAAAATAACTAAGGCGATGGCAATGATAGCTGCCTCAAAATTGAGGAGAAGCCAAGATGCTGCTACCCAGGGTAGATCTTACTCTGAGAATATGGCTGCGATGGTATCTAATGTAGTATCGCAAATGAACGAAGATGAATCCTATCAGCCCTTATTGGAGAGTCGAACTATCAAGAATGTAGGCATAGTCGTCGTGGCACCAGATAGAGGCCTTACAGGTGGATTGAACGCCAATATATTGAGGGCTACTAGTGATTTTATAGATGCACAATCTGCTCCAGTGAAGGCGGTAGTGATAGGCAAAAAGGCTCTAGATTTCGCAAGGCGAAACGGGCTTGAGATTATCGCTGAATATACAGGAATTGGAGACAGGCCTACCCCTAACGACACTTTACCTATCGGAGAAGCTGTTGTTGAAGCCTTTTCAAGCGAGAAAGTAGATTCATTTCACATAGGCTACGCGCAATTTGTTAACACCACCCTACAAAGGCCACAAGTTCAATCTTTGCTCCCGGTCTCACCAAGTGAGGCTTCAGGTAATTCTGTTGGGTATATTTTTGAACCAAACGCTGGAGATGTTCTGGGGAGATTGTTGCCGAGGTATGTTGAAACCTTGATACACCATGCAGTACTAGAAGGTAATGCAAGTGAGCAGTCTGCAAGAATGGTTGCGATGAATCAGGCTACCGATAATGCCAACGAAATGGTAGATGATTTGACGTTATTAATGAATAAATTAAGGCAAGAAACGATAACAACAGAACTCCTCGATATAGTAGGAGGAGTTGCTGCACTTGAAAGCTAAAAATTTTAATTCCGTTTAGACTCAGGAGAATAGAATGGCAACCGGAAAGATAGTACAGGTCATAGGAACAGTTGTGGATGTGGAATTTCCACCGGATGGTATGCCTTTGGTGTTTAACGCACTGGAAACCACTGTTGGGAATGAAAAGCTTGTTCTGGAAGTAGAGCAGCATATAGGAAACAACTGGGTGAGGTGTTTGGCTCTAGGACCAACCGAGGGATTAATCAGAGGAACAGATGCGGTAGATACCGGGGAGGCTATTGCCGTGCCTGTAGGGGACGTAACCCTAGGCCGACTATTCAACACACTGGGTGATACCCTAGATGGACTAGAAGAAATTGAAGGTTCAGAAAAATGGCCAATACACAGGCCTGCGCCTTCTTTTGAGGATCAGGCTACTGAAGTTGAAGTACTTGAGACTGGTATTAAGGTCCTTGATTTAATTACCCCGTTTACAAAGGGTGGGAAAATTGGAGCATTCGGGGGAGCTGGCGTTGGCAAGACGGTTGTTATTCAGGAGCTTATAAACAACATTGCTACAGAGCATCAAGGTGTATCGGTGTTCGCCGGTGTAGGAGAACGATCTAGGGAAGGTAATGACCTCTGGCATGAGATGCGGGAAGCAGGAGTATTACCACAGACAGTTTTAGTCTTTGGTCAAATGAACGAACCACCAGGAATTAGAGCTCGTGTGGCCCAGACAGGTTTAACAATGGCAGAATACTTCAAAGAAGAGAGAGGCCAAGATGTACTCTTATTTGTGGACAACATATATAGGTACATTCTTGCCGGTATGGAAGTCTCAGCTCTTCTAGGCAGAATGCCGTCGGCGGTCGGTTATCAGCCTACCTTGGGAACAGAAATGGGAGCTTTGCAAGAGCGAATCACATCATCTAAAAATGGTTCTATCACCTCCGTGCAGGCTATATATGTTCCGGCTGACGACTATACAGATCCGGGAATTGTGACTACATTCGGACATTTGGACGCTGTAATGACTTTGGAAAGAGCTTTAGCGTCACAGGGATTATATCCTGCTGTTGATCCGTTGACATCCTTCTCCAATATTTTGGAACCAGCGATAGTAGGCCAGGAGCACTATGATGTTGCCACTGGAGTTCGCCAGGTACTGCAAAGATATCAAGAACTTCAAGACATCATTGCTATATTGGGTATCGAGGAATTATCTGATGAAGATAGGTCCACGGTGTCAAGGGCCAGAAAAATTCAGCGATTCCTTACGCAGCCTTTCTCAGTAGCTGAAGTGTTTACGGGACAGGCAGGTAAGTATGTGGCACTTAGAGATACTGTCCAAGGATTCAAAGAGATATTGGATGGTGTTCATGATGATCTACCGGAACAGGCCTTTTACATGGTGGGAACCATCGAGGAAGCGGTAGAAAAGGGTGCTTCAATGGCTGAGGCTTCATAGGAATAGGTGCAATAGTGAAGTTAGAAATTGTGACAACTGAAGAAATTTTGTACTCGGAAGAGGTCGATATCGTAATAGCCCCCGGTGCAGAGGGCCAATTGGGAATCCTACCTAGACACGCATCTTTACTTACAGCGATTAACTTCGGAGATATAATTGTTAGGAAAAATGGGCAGGAATCAACAATACCTGTAGCCGGTGGATTTCTTGAAGTTTCAGGACATCAAGTGACTGTTCTGGCTAACAGTGGCTAGAAAATTCAGATCTAATTAATATCCTCATTCTCTTTCATATAAAACGTCATTGACTGCAAAGATAAAACCGGGTCTATGTTCCTCATGACCACATTAGGTGGAGCGAAGGGTGCTATGGGGGCATAATTTAGGATGCCAGTTATTCCGTTTTCTACCAATGTATCGATGACAGATTGTGCTTGATTGGAAGGAACGGCTACTATACCGATTGAGATACTTTTTTCCTTCACAGTACGTGCAATTTCTTCCATTGCTTGAACCGTGATTGTACCTAATCGCGAATCGTATCGAGAGACATCGTTATCAAATGCGGCAACTATTTCAAACCCTTCAGGGGAGAAACCTGGATAATTTATTATTGCCCGGCCCAATCGCCCTAAACCGACCAAACAGGCTTTCCATGCCCTATCAATTCCCAATATTTGTCTCAACTCGTCAAGTAGAAACTGAATATTGTATCCCCGGCCTTGTTTACCAAATCTACCAAAATAACTCAGATCTTTTCTTATTTGTGCAGGTGTCATTTGCAGCAGTTCTCCCAATTGATGGGAGCTTATGACCTCGACTTTGGAATCCAGTAGTTGGCTCAAAACTCTGACATAAATAGGTAGTCTTTGAACTACGACCTCAGGGACTTCGATTTGGATAGAGTTATTGTTGTTTTGCATTGATGAGCATTATATAAGTGTTGCTGAAAGTGGTGCAGGTTGCATTGTAGAGTATTTCGGTGATTTAACAAACATTTACCAGAGAATTAGAGCTATGTGTGCCAAATGGCAGCCTATTACGTTATGTAATCTCTTTTCTGTAAATAATATTTGGTGGAATCAAAACAGTTTTCATAGGAGCAAAACCAAAATTCCAAATTGTCTTCTTGACTAAGATTTGGCCGGATTGCTAGAATTGCAAGGCTTTTTTCTACAAAAATAATGCTGAATTAGCCAAACCTAGCTGTAAATTCAAATATGACGGAAGTTACTACATTTACTTGATGACCATTTGGAGGTGATCGATGACAGAAGAAAATGCAACCTTACATAGGGGTTTGCGGGAAGTTTATATTGATCGCACTACATCGAGTTACATAGACGGGAAAGCAGGTAAGCTTTATTATCGTGGTTATTCGATCGATGATTTGGCTGAAAACTGTGGTTTTGAGGAAATCATATATTTGGTCATGATTGGTGAGCTTCCCACCAGTGGTCAACTAGCTGAGTTTGTTACAGAGCTTAAAGCTAGTATGGAGCTTCCAGAGGCCATTTTAGATATCATCACGATCATCAAAGACGCACATCCAATGGATGTGCTAAGAACAGCGATTTCAGCTTTAGCTACATTTGATCCAGAAGTCGATGATAATTCGGCTGAGGCTACTTTGAGAAAAGGTACTAGACTTACCGCACAGGCTCCAACAATAGTGGCCGCGCACTCACGAATTAGAGAAGGGAAAGAGCCGGTTAAACCCAACCCCGATCTTAGCATTGCGGCTAATTTTCTTTATATGATATTTGGTGATATACCTGATCCGGAAGATGCCAAACTCATAGACAAGGATTTTGTACTTCATGCAGAGCACGGTTTAAATGCCTCTTCATTTGGGGCTAGGGTTTCGGCTTCTACCCAAGCCGATCTGCACTGTGCTATTACAACGGGTATTTCGGTGCTTAAAGGCCCTTCCCACGGTGGAGCGGCAGAGTCTGTTATGACTATGTCGTTGGAAATAGGGAATGAGGATAATGCTGCCGACTATGTAAGAAATACTTTAGATGGTGGTGGACGGATCATGGGATTTGGCCACAGGGTTTATAAGGCTGTTGATCCCCGTTCTTTGCATTTACAAGATGACTTAAAGGCTCTTGGAGAAAGAAAAGGAGAGCCAAAATGGTACTCTATACTTCAGAAAGTCCTAGAAGTTATGCAGCCTTACTCACGTAGAGGAATTTGCCAGAATGTAGATTTCTTTTCAGGAGCGATGTACTACCTTCTTGGGATTCCAGAGGATCTGTTTATATCCATATTTGCTGTGGGACGTATACCAGGCTGGACAGCACAGGTGGTTGAGCAGTTCGAGAATAACATTCTATTAAGGCCTAGGCTTCAATATGTGGGAGAACTTGATAGAGAATTTGTCCCTATTCAAAATCGATCTTAGTAGATTTTCACTATCTACTTTCGCATCTTTTAAAAGGAGACCTTTTGAGTAAAAAAATATTGATAGAAGAATGCACCCACTATTGGGTTATAGATCAACCAAATGGCCCAGTGAGCACCGGACGATGTAAACATTGCGGGCACAAGGAAGAGTTCAGAAATTCGATGCCCGGATCCGGTTGGGACCGAAGCGGTCAATCCAAGAAAACGACTGGTTCTAGCTCATAAATACTAATTACGCTTGAAATCAAGGTTTTTTGAAAGCCTGAACCTGTAACTTGGAGCGGGTAAATTGACATATCCGGCTGAAGATCTGGTTCGGGACCTTATCCATGAGAATGGAGCTATTTCATTTGAAACTTTTATGGAAGCCGCCTTGTATTCTGATGCTGGTTATTATAGGGAAAAGAACGTGTTCGGACTCAAAGGGGATTACTACACTAGTCCACACGTACATCCCATATTTGGTTCTATGCTTGCCTTACAAATTGAGAGAATGTGGAAAGTTATGGGATCCCCTGATAATTTTTCCGTAATTGAGCAAGGCGGAGGTGATGGTACTTTAGCAGTAGATATTACGGGGGCTGTTTCATTATTGAATGAATCGCTGTATGCATCTCTCAATTATATATGTGTAGACAGACAGAAAATCAAAATGGAGGATTCCGTTCCAATACACTTCGTGGAATCTGAGCAGATTTCTATTGAGGACCAGACCTGTATCATAATTTCGAATGAGCTTGTGGATTCATTTCCTGTCCGGATGGTAGAGATAAATCAAGGGCAAATTTTTGAAGTATTTGTAGATTTGGATGATAAGGGTAATTTTGTTGAGCTGTTATTGCCTTGCGATGTCTCTGAATTTGGCGGTTTCTTACCGACGAACATTAAAAATCTAGAGGGGTACCGTGGCCCTACTAATATAAAGATCAAGGAGTGGTATAGAAATATTTCAAAAGTGATGAGTAAGGGGTTTCTGATCACCATCGACTACGGGTTTGAAAAATATTTGTATTATTCGATGGAAAAGTCGCATAGACTGCTTCAAACCTACTATCGACATACAGAAGGTTCAAGTCCCTATCAAAGAATCGGATCTCAAGATTTGACGGCTCACGTCGATTTTAGCGCTCTTAGACAGACAGGTTTAAATTATGGATTTCAAGAAATGGCATACCAATCTCAGTCAGAATGGTTAGATACTATGGGTCTATCAAGCATACTAGATAAAATGAAGGTAGGACAAAATTACAACAGGGCTTTAGTTAATTTGTTATCCACTTTGCAGGATACTTCTGGTCTTGGTGGATTCCAAGTGCTGATTCAAGGCAAAAACTTAGGAAATATCGATCCTGCGGAATTGAATTCTGATATTTACTGGCCTTTGGATGTTGAATTTCCAACTGTTAGGGAGGTTCACATGGCCTACGAAAGAGAAAGAAGTTCTCCTTATAAACCTAACTTCTTTTAGGACGTGGAGTACATTTGCGGGCCGTAGTTATGAAACCAGTGTGACCTATCATTTTATGGGAAGGCCTCATCGTTCTACCGGAAACATCCCAGGACCTCTCTATTATTTCTATTGTATTTATCAATGAGAATTCCGGGTGCTTTTTAATTTCTTCTACCAAATCGGAAACTTGAGAAACGTTCGGAAGAAAAGAGAGGAATGTGCCTCCATACTTTAGAGCCTTTGCTGTTGAGTCAACACAATCCCAAGGTTCAGGCAAGTCCAATATTACAGTATCCACATTTTGCTCAATCAATGTTTCAGAAACATCACCAACTTTGAAGGTTACGTTCCTATGGTTGGGGTTGAATCTTTTTAAGTTAGATTCGGCGACGGCAGACATATCAGATCGTATGTCGTAGCTATAGACATGGCCCTTTTCGCCAACAGCCTCAGATAAATGTATGGTGAGTGATCCAGATCCAGACCCGGCCTCGATCACTGTGTCTCCAGCTGATATGTTGGAGTAGGTGGTAATAGCACCTAAGTCTTTTGGGTAAACGATCGTAGCGATTCTAGGCATATTTAACGTGTATTGAAATCTTGTTGGCTTAAAAACCAAAAATAGATGTCCCGTTGAAGTTGCTATCCAGCTACCTTGAGGCGTGCCTATAATTTTGCAGTGTTTTAGATTGCCTAGATGCGATTCAAACGTGGCTGATTTTTCCAAATGAACCAAGTGCTCACGAGATCGTCTGTCGTATAAGACTGCAAGGTCTCCCTCTTCAAAAGTTTGAATATTGATATTCGCCATTTGATCTCAATCAATAAGGTTATTAAATTCTAAAGAGATTTTATAGTCTCCAAAATATCCAAAGGATTAAGGTCAGTTGCAGCTTTGTATGTTTTGCTGAAACGTATGATCCCTTTCTTATCAACGATCACAATGGCCCTTTGGGGAGTGCCTCTTGTGTCATCGAAGACACCGTAAGATTCCGAGACTTTGCCGTGAGGATAAAAATCTGAAAGGACCGGGTAAGGTATCCCTCCTAATGAACCTGAAAACGCAGACTGGGCTGCCTTGGAATCGCAACTAATACCCAGGACCTGGGTATCTACTTCTTCGAATGCTGCATTGTGCATTCGGAAAGAAGAAACTTGATGTGTTCAACCCCCTGTGAAGGAATATATGTGAAAAGATAAGACAACGTTCTTAGCCCCTTCATATGAGCTTAGTGAAACGGGTTCTCCAGAATGAGCAGCTAACGTGAAGTTAGGTGCTTTGTCTCCAACGGCTATCATTAATTTCTCCTTGGTTGTGATCTTAATTAGAAATTTTTGGCTATTTTGATGAAATTGGAAAGTGCTTCGATGTGTTCTCCTGGGAATTTTAGTCCGCAGTTCATAGTATTTGCTGACATGTGAGTCGCCCCCATTCGGTCCCATGAAGACAAATCTTTCTTCATTTCTGAATCCGGTATATTGAGAGAGACCCGCGCTTCGATCCCAATGTCATTGAAAGATCTACCATTGTTGTCCAGATATCCGCGAAGACGGTCAAAAATATGTGAATTCTCTGGAGTAGGCCCCCCCTGGGGGAGCCATCCGTCTCCTAGTTTCGCTATTCTATGGAGGACGGGCTCTGCCATTCCCCCAAACCAAATAGGAATTGATTTCTTAGTAGGTAGGGGATTTAAACCGGCATCAGTGACTTTGTGGTACTTTCCTTGATAGGTTACTAACTCTTCAGACCATAACTTTCGTAAGAGGTAAATCTGTTCTTCTGAACGTTTTCCTCGATTATGAAAATTTTCTCTAAGTGCCTCGTATTCAACCTCATTCCAGCCAGTACCTATTCCCAATCTCAATCGCCCCTTTGATAGCAAATCTAATGTCGCTGCCTGTTTCGCAAAAAGGGCGGTCTGTCTTTGGGGCAGGATAATAACACCAGTTGCTAATTCCAAATTCTCTGTAATTCCTGCGACATAACTGTAGAAGGTGATTGGTTCGTAAAATGAATCTGTGTGCTGGTATGCTCCTGACCAGCTAGGGCGGCTGGAAGCGTTAGCTCCCAAGACATGGTCAAAAGCCAAGATATGATCGAATCCCATTGCTTCTATGTTCTGAATGTATTCTGTTATATCCGAAATGTTTGTACCAGCCTCAGTTTGAGGAAAAATAGCACCTACTCGCATGGTAAAAATCCTAAATCTGTCAGGTTATCAGATGGTAGTTTACTATATGTCTGGAGAATATATTTACGTTTAGGAATCACGAATTTATGAATCAAGATTTTTTAGTGCTGCGTGGTGGGAGAGTTATCGATCCTGCCAACAAATTTGATGCAATAGCTGACCTGGTTGTGAAGAAAGGGAAAATACACAAAGTTTCCACTACCCGATTTGAAGCATCTTCTTCAAAGGTAACTGATGTCGATGGAAAATGGATTATACCTGGCCAAATAGACACTCATGCGCATGTGGCAGGAATATCACGGGATGTAGACCCCTCGTTAGGTTATGGAATGTTAGCCAAGGCCGGGACTACGACTGTGATTGATATGGGTGGGACTGGCAAGAATATGATCGATGGGATAAAAAGGAACGGTGCTGGGCTTAATGTAGCTGGTCAATTTGCATTAATCCCAGGCCTCACAATACCCTCTGATAAACCTTCCAGAGGTGAAATAGCATCGACGGTTTCTGATGCGTTGAGGCAAGGTTGTATAGGTGTAAAAATGTTGGGCGGGTACCATCCATTTTCGCCCGAAACTACATCACAAATTGTAAAGGAAGCCAACATTCAAGGGGCTTATATAGCCTTTCATATCGGTTCAAAAGATTCAGGTAGTCACCTAGGTGGGCTTCGGGAAGTTCCAGGAATCGTAGAGAAAGGGCGAATGCATGTATGCCATGTGAACTCTTACTGCCGAGGTGTTGTTAAAGATCCCGTTGACGAGT
>CAYMZR010000064.1:0-12004 GCA_964394975.1 uncultured Dehalococcoidia bacterium
TTGGCTGTTGTCTATGACTCATTTTGTGCTCCTACCATTTCAACCTCAACTTCCATTGAGGTACTACTTTTAGTTATTCCACTAAAGTTGTATACATTCAGCATTTCCAGTTGCTCAGCCTTGACATACTGCTTGGTAAATCGCATTACCTTCTCTATGTAACTCTGGCTTAAACCTCTTAAAAGTAGTGAAGTTAGGTACGAATCCAGCTTTTCTTGGAATACATCGCAGAGGTCATTGGTTCGAATCCGTTAACGCCCACCACTTCTTTTCAGATATAAAATGAACGGTTTTGATGAGCTTTAATCTCACACTATTTCGTGGAATAAATGCTTTCTTCAGATTTTTGTGTAAAAAAGTTTAGTAATTACCGGATGGGTTCTGGAAGTATAATAAATTCATTGACTGACTCAAGTAACATAGAACGACAAGTAGAGATATATTATGAACCCGAAAACCACTAATGTCATAAATTCAATTGCCCTTATTATGATGGGTTTGTGGGGATTTATAGATGTTTCTTCTCCCACAGCATTAATACCAACAGCCTTTGGAGTTTTAATTTTTATATGTTTTGTGCTATCTAAAAGAAACGAAAAGTTAAATAAAATTTTCTCACACGTTGCTATTTTATTAACTTTACTTATATTAATTTCTCTTATAGGTACAAGGCTTCCAAAATCAATAGATGATGGAGGAATAGGACTGCTAAGGGTTTTGATTATGATTGGAACATCAAGTCTTTCTATAGTAATTTTTATAAAAAGCTTTATAGATGCTAGATATAATAAATAACCACTATTAGCAGTACGTATTTCATGACTATGCTCGCTGAATAGAGATGGCTAGGGACGAACCCCTTTCACGGATTAAGAACGTGTTAGAAAAACGGTTCTCAGTGCGGTATGCTAACCAAAATAAGGAGGAAATATGGCCGCCTACGTTATTGTTACTCACCCTGTGAAAGATTTTGGTGCTTGGAAGATAGTTTTTGACGAGTTCGAACAGCTTCGAAAAGAAGCTGGTGAACTAACGGCAGTTGTCTTGAGACATGCAGACGACCCTAACATCGTTAGCGTTCTTAACACATGGACCAGCGTCGATGCAGCCAAGGCATTTGTCGCTTCGGAAGAGATAAAAAAAGGCATGGGGGAAGCTGGTGTCACTGCACCACCCACATTTGTCTTTGCCAACTCAGAATAGCCTATTGATTTAGAACATGCGAGGGTAGCGCCGCTGGGACGCTACCCATCATGATTAATCAGACCGTAATTCCTAGTCCTAACTTCTTGGTACACCGCCAGTGTTTGTTGGGTGCCAGTCGAAGTTAAGCCAACCTGCATAGTAAGTGTTGATAAATTGAATATCTGAAAAGCTGTCTGCCTCCACGACCATGACTCCAGGAGCTTCACCACCAGTAATCTGCCATGAGCCTATAAGCTTACAAGTATCTGGAAGAGAAGAGGGAAAAGCTCTAACTTTATCTCTCATTTCAGGTAAAAATTGACCGCTTCCTCTAACGGTATCCAAATCTGCCTCACGGAAATAGGGTCGATAAAACCCCAAAAATGTAATAGCCATGTGTAAATGCTCCAATTTAGGTATATTTTAGTGAAAATAGCCAATTTATAATAATCTGTCAAATAGGAAGTTTTTTAATGCCTAAGCGTAATATGGACAGAGAATTCGAGAATCTGTCTCATACTATGCTCGCTGGATAGAGTTGGCGAGGGACGAAGCCCCTATTGACGAACATTCATTTTATTAGAGGGGTTGAAAATACCTGGTGAATAAATACCCTGTAGTAAGTCTATTATTCAGGTTTAGTCCAGTCGTTAAACTCTTCTTTACCTCCCCGAACTTTCCAATCTGAATCGATTGTCAATTTACTGGTTATTCCTCCACGCACATTGAATTCCATAACCATGCGAATCCGTTTCGGGGAGTAAGTATCCATTAAGTCGTCATAAATAGTGTTGATAATCCGTTCGTATGAAATACGTGTATCTCTAAATTGGTATAAATATTGTTTTAGTGACTTTAATTCAATAACACTTTGGCCTGGATAAAATGTTATGTTAGCCACAGCAAAATCAGGTTGCGCTTCGGCACCAATAAACGTTATTTCTGGGGCATGAATTTTAATTTCATATGCCTCAGAAGTCGGGTTGTCTATTTTTCGCAAACTACTGGTTTCACTCCATTTACTCATAATTACTCCCTATGGAATTGAAATTGTCTCAATTTATTGTCCCATGAGCCTAGTTATATTGCTATTGAGGAGCGACGAAGGGATATTCAAGAATCTGTGTCGTACTATGCTCGCTGGATAGAGATAGCTTGAGACGAAGCTCCTTATTACGTGCGAGTTACTGTGGTGAAAACAACACTGAAAATTCCTAGATAGGTTAATGTCATTGTGGAATCATATAAGGCATATCAGGTAATCATAAAGGGAGGTTTGAAACATGGCTTCTGAAGGTACTCACAGCATGATTGAACGGATGATAAGAGCCTCTCGTTTTGACGTACATATATTCGAAGAGGTGGAGGCCGACACGTCGGCGACAAGGCAGGCACTTTCGGTTGTTGCCCTTGTCGCATTGGCGACTGGGATAGCATCTGTAGGTACTACCGGACCCATCGGACTATTCGTAGGGGTTGTATTGGCTATCGTTGGATGGGCGTTTTGGGCTTGGATAGTGCATCTCATAGGCACGAAGATAATGCCATCACATTCGACTCACGCAGATTGGGGACAATTAGCACGTACTTTGGGCTTCGCTCAATCCCCAGGCATATTCAGAGTGTTGGGGCTTGTACCCGTCGTAGGTAACATTATCTTCGCGGTCGCATCTATCTGGATGCTCGTTGCAATGGTCGTAGCTGTGCGTCAGGCACTGGACTACACATCAACGCGGAGGGCGATTGCCGTAGTCCTGATAGGTTTCATCCCGTACCTGTTGCTCATGTCCATAGCATTTGCCGTTCTGGGGGTTCTAGGGTGAATGAGACGTCAAACAAAGGTTGGACCTACTAGCTGGAAGAGAATAGTACCAGCGCCATTTTAGGCATCGGGTTTTAGACACTGAACTTGCTTATATTGCTGAGAAAGTCTACGAGTGACTTGAGGGTAATCGCTAACCAGCGTAATTCAAAATCTTGTGTGGACAATGGTTAATCATAGTTGAGGGGCGAAAAGACGAAGGGGTACTAATCTAGCTGTAACTACTATTTATGTGACATTATCCTTTTGAATACATTTCAGGAGGATGATATGGAAACAGCGCTAATTGTTGCCATAGCCCAGATAGCAACAGGAATAGCCACCTTAGTGGTAGCATTGTTCTTGGCCGCTCAGCTGCTAATACAGAAAAGCCAACTTGAAATCGCCCATCAGGATTCGGTAAGGGAATTGGGATTTGCTGCTCGAACTAGAAATGAAGAGTTAATACTAGCTAGATTAACTAATAAATCTCTTCTCAATTCCTATTTGAAAGTTGGAGCAGGCCTTGAAACTCCCAGCGATGAAGAAACACACCAGTTCATGAATTACATGCGCCTTTCATATCTTCAGATGATTAACGAATGGCGGTTGGGTGTGAATGACCAAAATGTCGAATATTTCAAGGGACGATTAGGTGTGTTAATGGGTAGTGTTGGCGAGCGAAGATACTACCTAACAAATGGGAAAATAATCGTTGGAACCGTATTTGGGCTTACCGATTTAGTTAATTTAGGCGACATGGTTTATGAAGAATTGCAGGGAAGGCCTGTTCCCGCATAATTCAAAAATCTGGGTGGAAATATGTTTCCTGGATAGAGATAGCGAAAGACGAAGCCCCTTGATGTGAGGGTAGCGCCGCTGGGACGCTACCCATCATATGATTTTAATATGGTTTGATTTTGAAAATACTATCTGGTGAAAGACAAAATACGAGAGACAATTCTAGTATGGGGAGCTGCACGTAAATCTATTATCTTAGGCACCAAGGAAGACTGAACCATATTACCTCTAGCGATTTCAAAGTCAGCCATACTTTCAAAAAATCCAGTAGCTCTAACTTGGTTTGAGTTCATCGCTCCAAGTGCAACACTGATAGAAACAGCCTTTGGCACACCCCAGTCTTCTAGAGCGAAGTCGGATAAAACCTCTATCAGGCTTGCAAGATTACCATCTCCTGCTACCACCATATCTCTGACACATATTTTGGGGGAGAAGCCATCCGGCGGAGTTGCTGGTTGCAATATATGTCCGACAACTGAACCTGAAGTCTCGCACAAAGTGTCTACTGCTTCAATTCGCTTTGTTATTTCGTCATTGGAATCAGAATAATCAAGCACTTTATCTATATCTGCAGCAGATTCAAAGATTGTTGTACTGACTATCATATTGGAATTCTGAGTAGCAGCAGGATTAGAAATAGTTTGTGTTACGAAACCCCTGTTTGGCATTTGATTTCTGGATGCAATAGCAGCATCTCTTACCTTAATAAAGTTCCCTTGCTTTGGTCTTCTGTAAATACTGAAATAATAACTCATGGCATCTCCTACTGGTTTTTAATTTTGTTGGCGTAAACTAATTATTTTATGCGGAATTGTCAAACAAAAGATGTATTAATCTAGCTGTAACCGAGACTAATGTGGCATTATCCCTCTGAATACATCAGGAGGATGATATGGATACTGAACTTACCGTTGCTATAGCCCAAATACTCACTGGAACTGCTACTCTGGTGGTTGCCATCTTTCTGGCCGGTCAATTTGTTTTACAACGTAAGGTTTTGGATAGAGCTCATCTGGACGCGGAAAGGGAATTAACTTTGTCTTCCTTAAGTTTATTTCAAGATCATTTAAATTCTAGGGTAACCAATGAATCAGTTCGAAATCTATATGCAAAGCGGCATGAAGGTTTAAGCAGTCTTAGTACACCAGAATTTGATGGAATAACGACGCATTTTCGTATGGGCTATCTGATAACTAATAATGAATGGAGTTTGGGAAGGGCCAAGAATTTTCCTGGCTATTACATAAAGCGTTTTCAAGGATACTTGGACTCGGTTGCCGGCAGAGAATATTACGTCCAAACAGGTAGGGCTATATTGAACCAGGAAAGGTTGGTTGAAATAGCTGATGAAGTATTTGAAGAACTGGCGGGAGAAGCTCTACCTGCTGAAGCAGGTAGAGCTATCGGGTTTGTGCCACAAGAGTAATTCAAAAATCTGTGTGGGGGTATGCTTGCTGGATAAAGATAGCTAGGGACGAAGCCCATTGTGACAATATTTCATCTTGGTATTATGTGCGCATGAAAAAGATAATGATTGCCATAACATTGATGATGCTTCTCGCTGGCTGCAATAATGAAACTGATTTAGACCGATATTATGCCTTAATACAAAAAGGAGACCTGGAAAACAAAACTGAATGGGGTAACATGAGGGCTACTGTGGAATGGGGTGTGGTTGTGGAGGATAACGATGATTTGTATTCGTCTTTTATTTCTTCCCGCAGTAAAGCTATTGAAGAGTTGACTAAGGCTATTCAATTAAAGCCTGATTATCCAACAGCGTACTACCATCGTTCGAAAATTTATAGGGATTTAACATACCACGTAAATCCCTTTAGCCCTATGAAAAAGGATTATCTACCTTTAATAATTGCAGATTTAACTGCAGCCATCGAGACCAATAAGGTCCTGCTCCATGATGATGGAAAGCGACACCTTGATGAAGATGAATTGTTACACTATAGAGCAAGAACATATTTAGCCCTTGGCCAATTGGATAAATTTGAGGCTGACAGTAAGGAACGATGCTCAAATATAATAAAATCTCAAATAGGGCCGTACGGTTATCCAGATGTTGATTACTGCCTTGAATATGAGGTTGGGAGAAGCCTTGAGTCTCAGCGCATGGACGAAAGGGTTAGAAATGGACTTCCCCCAATCCCACAAAATTAGGTTTAACTACCCTAATAATTGAATAGCGTCACGTTCCTTTAATCCTTCAGGCCATTTATACTCTTCATCAATCGTTCCATTAAGTTTGCCGCCACTCAAAAGAAAAACTGAATAATGCCACTTGTTCCTGATAAAAATCGAACCCGTATATTAGGGCCCCTATTCCCAACAGGGGATATATTTTATGGCTGGTGGCTTGTTGGAGTAGCCGCTTTTCTGCTGACATTGATGTCTCTCACGGTGTTTCAAGGTTTAGGAACGATTTTGGTCGCTCTTGAACGTCAATTCGGATGGAGCCGAACTGCCCTATCCGGCGCGTTCTCTCTAGCAAGGGTGGAAGGAGCCATTCTGGGTCCGGTGGAAGGTTTCCTGGTGGATCGAGTAGGCACTCGGAAAATGGTGTTGATAGGTTATATCCTTATGGGATTAGGCTTTTTATGGCTGGGGCAAGTGAAAACCCTCTGGGCATTCTATGCGTCATTTATGACTATCACGCTTGGCTCAGGTCTGGGGGGGTGGCTTGCCATAATCGCTATGGTTAATAACTGGTTCACACGGCGACGTACATTTGCGATGGCTTCTGCCATGTCTGGCATCCACTTTGGAGGTTTACTTGTTCCTCTTTTAGCACTTGGAATAGAAACTTTCGAATTTCGTGGGGCTGCCACAATAATCGGGGTGTTTCTCTTAATAGCTGTGGGCCCGGCGGTGAAAGTCATAAGAAACCGCCCAGAGGATATAAATCTACTCCCTGACGGTGACACAGAGAGGTTATCAGAGTCTGTCATAACAGAAGATGAAGAGCCTGATTTCACAGCGAAACAAGCGTTAAAAACTTCGGTATTTTGGATACTTACCATTATGCAAGTGGCCTCAAGTGTTGCAATCGTCACCCTCGCATTGCACTTAGTGCCAAAACTGACCGACATGGGAATGACGTTGAGTGGAGCAGGCACCGTGGTTCTTACATACACAATAGTGGCCTTGCCGTCCCAATTTCTTTCAGGTTATTTTGCAGACCGCCTTCCCAAAACTCTTATGATCGCCATATTTCTTGCTATTCAAGGAATCGCCATAACAATAATTGCGTTTGCAGACTCTGTACTCTCAGCCTATATTTTTGCCATACTATATGGAATAGGATTCGGTGGTCGTAACCCATTAACCACAGCTATCCGGGGAGAATATTTCGGGCGAAAGGCCTTCGCGACGATTATGGGCATATCCCAGTTCCCAATGAATATAGGTATGATTGGGGCACCCCTATTTGCCGGCTATATGTTTGATACTACAAATTCTTATGTAATCCCATTCTCGGTGTTCGCAATCTTGACCTTTTTTGGCGCCTTCTTAATGTTGTTTGTCAAAAAACCTAGGAAGTTGGCATAGCAACTATAATCATATTTGGTTATTAAACATTGAAACACATCGGTTGTTTATAAGTGTTAATAATTCGTGTCTCCACCTTACTTAACTCAAAAATCTGTGAGGCGCTATGCCGGCTGAATAGAGGTGGAGAGGGGCGAAACCCCTTAATACATCCCTGCTAGTGCTGGTACCATTATTTGGGCATCTCAGTCCCAGAAAAAAGTGCCGGTGTTGGAACGCACCATTGGGGCTGGGGTGACCATCTGTAGTTATCAAACCTTCCGGGGTTTTAGAAAGAGGGTAAATGTGAAGAGGCTCATTGTTCTATCGATGGTATTAATTGCTTTACTTGTAAGCTGTAATTCAGAGCCAGAGAAGACCTTTCAAAATCCTGCTGAAGTTATCAAGGCACTTGATAGGCACAAAGTTACTGGATGTAATGATTTGGATGCCGAACCGTTCCTTGCTAACAAATCGGTAATTTGTTTTATAGAATTAGGTGGAGGTGAATTAAAGGATGTTATGTTTAATATTTCTACATATGTTGATATTAAACAGATAGATTTATTTAAAGATAAGTGCAAGAAGAATGATGTTGGCGTTTTCCCTGACTGTAGCAAGACGCTGGAAAACACTTTTTATCATGGCAATGTAATGATGTCTGCTTTCGAAATGTATTTAAGTGGCACAAATAAGGTGTCGACCCTTGGATATGATATGCACCCTGTTTCAAAAGATTATATAGACTCTATTCTGGAAGATTTAAAAGACTAGAACGAAATTAATTCCCTTATTTGCCCTTGCTGAAGGCGAAGCCCTTTAATTTTCTTTATAAAAAGGTTCGTTTGGGTGATCTGGTATGACCCATTTGTCGTCCTCACAACACTTCAACCGTTTGTCTCTATGCCCCTTAATCCATTCAAATGAAGAATTGCATAGAGCCTTTTTTAAATCAGGGTTTCTTACGGCCTCAATGAGTTTGTCTATTGTGGTGAAATCGCCCAAGGTTTCCCAGTGGCTCTTTCTAGTATGGCAGTACTTGCATAACACCCAAAGATTCTCTGGGGCGTCCCTGTAAATGTATTCACCATATTCTCTGAGGTCTATCGAATTTTCTACATTGACTTTATGGTCTACTTCCAGCAAATGCCGTGGCACCTTGCAATTGCCACAAAGATGGCACAGCCTCTTAGTCTTACTCAACTCAAAATAGTTGGGCTCACTCGGCCTAGATACTTTCCTTGGAGTGGACCTATAGGTTTCATAGGTATAGCCATATTTAGGTGAATTAAACATACTCATAGCATTTCCTCGCATGATTCAGTTAAACATGGATACGAGGGCTAGAAAAGAGTGGAATTACGTGCGAGGTATTGTGACAATATTTCATCTTGGTATTATGTGCCCATGAAGAAAACCATACTAATAGCGTTGGCTTTTTTGCTGGTGGTCGGGTGTGAGGGTACGGTTGTTGCTCCTTCAGAACAAAAACCAGTGACCACTCCGACGGCTAGCACAACCCAAATTTCGCAACTAACCCCGGCACAACCTCCTAGGCTGGGGGGTAAGCCAGAAGATAAATATTCGTGTGCAATAAACTCCGACGGTTATTGTATTTTCTCAGGAATACCGCATAAAACTGGTCTCAAGCCAAATACTGAAGACATAGTGGATGCTGGTGGCATTTTTCTCTTTACTGTGAATGAGGGTGTGGCAGTAAATTCCTCAGGTGAAATTCTACAGGCCAGAGGAACTCCCGCCTCCAACGGAGATGAACTTGTAAGGTATTCAAAAGGCGAAATGGCGGAGGATGAAAAAGCTTTTCACAGAGTGATGGCCACCATGTTTCCCATTCGTAACGCTCTCATGTACGAAATTTCGGAGATAAGCCAGTCTAGGTGGGAAGAATTAGTTTCAGAACTCAAAATGAGAGGAATTAAGAACAAAACTTTTACAAATGGCGCTACCCCCAAAGACAACTTTTACGGAAGAAACGGTATTTTTGAATTAGCCAAGAACCCAGAAGGCAAAGATATCCATCACGATGTAATGAAATTCCTTGAAGAAGCAGGGTTGTATTTTCTATGCCACGTTACCAGCGATGACTTTGCTGAAATGCTTCAGGACAGCCACCCAGAAGGCCATGACCCCTGCGAAGACGCAAAAATAGCAGAGAAAATACCTTTCTAATAATCAATTTATGTACTTCATGTTCTCTTTGTAGGGGAATCGAGGAATAAATCAAAGTTGCGAAATAAAATACTCGACCTCTTTTGGCGAACGCAACCGGACAAACTTGATATGTGAATACTCCGCGCAACCGAACAAAGATATGTACCTTTTGCGGTTTTTATGGAAAGTTTTAATTACCCACCAAATCATAGAATCACGGGTAAACAGATGTTTCCAGACCGTTTCTTTGTTACCTGACCATAGCTCTTGGCGTTTAAACCCTCGAATCAGGCTTCTGGAAACTATCCTATACAAGACGACATGGAATGGCATGTCTAGGTAAATAACCATCTGAGTTCTGGTAGTTTTCATAGGCTGGGTCCGGGAATAATTACCATCCAAAACCCAATTTTCACCGGAGATGGCCTTTGCCACTTTGGGGAAAAACTCCTCATTGGTGGATTCAGTCCAATTAGGTTTCCAAAATAATGCATCCAATTCGATGTAGGGAATATTCAGTTTTTGAGCTATGCGTTTTGAAAAAGTGGATTTACCACTTCCGCTAGTTCCTATTACATTTATGCGCATGATTTCATGATTTAATGTGCCTATAATGAACATAGGATACCTTTTTATTAATTCATAAGTATTTAAAGGTTATTTAGGTGCATATTTACTCTTTCAGCCTCAAAAATTTCTAGGAGAGGAAAATGACAATCTCTACCAACACAATTTTGTATGAGAAACGAGACGGCGTGGGTTACATAACATTGAACCGGCCTGATTCTATGAATGCTCTAAATAGAGAGTTAAGTGCTGGTCTTAGGGAAGCTCTTGCCGAACTTAGAGACGATCCAGAAGTTATTTTAGGTATCTTGATTGGCGCAGGAGGTCGTGCATTTTCTGCCGGGATGGACCTAAAGGAAAGAGCCTCTTTGGATTCCAAAGGTGAACGCCCTTCGCTAGATCCTAGAGGATCAGGATCATTTGTTGATATGGGTGTTTACAAGCCTCTCATTGCAGCCATTGACGGGTTCTGTGTAGCAGGCGGTTTAGAAGTATCTCTGCAATGTGACATTAGGATTGCTACGAAGAAATCTGAATTTGGTCTGCCTGAACCACGATGGAGCATACTGGCAGGCTACGGGTTGCATAACCTCAATAGGATGGTTCCCCTAGGAGAATCTTTATACATGCAATTAACAGGGAGTAGGATTAATTCCGAAAGAGCGTACAACATCGGACTCATTCAGGATGTTGTAAAAGACAGAGAGGAATTGTTAGAAAGGATAGATCAGGTGGCAGGAGAGATAAAACTATGCGCCCCGCTTGCGGTGCAGGCAATCAAGCAGATTGTTTATCAGGGTAGAAATTTACCGGTTGAATATTCGCAAAAACTAGCTATCCCAATTTCAGAGAGGATTTCCATGACCGAGGATTCTATCGAAGGTCCCAAGGCTTTCTCAGAAAAGAGAAAGCCAGAATGGAAAATGAAATAGTTGTTTATTAATAAAGAAAAGGCCGAGGGAAAGCTATGAGAATGAGGAACAAAACGACTTTAATAACGGGAGCATCAAATGGGATGGGCGCCGCTGAAGCTAAACTTTTTGCTAATGAGGGTTCCCATGTTATTTTAGCCGATATTCAAGATGATCTTGGAGAAAAACTAGCTGAAGAGATAAATCAATCTGGGGCTTCGGCAGAATATTTCCATTTGGACGTTACAGATGAATCTAACTGGGAAGCTCTTATGCAGCATCTCAAAGAAGGGTCAAGGAAATTGGATGTTTTGGTAAATAACGCTGGGATAAGTGCATCATCACCAGACCTGTTAAACATAGATATTTTTGACAATGTGATGAAAGTTAATACCAGAGGAGTATTCCTGGGGATGAAATATTGTCTGGGTATGATGCTGGAAACAGGAGGAGGAAGTGTGGTAAATATTTCTTCCATTTCAGGAATAATTGGGCAATCCTATGTACATATGGGGTACAGCGGATCCAAAGGTGCAGTTCGGCTCATGACAAAATCTGCTGCTATTCAGTACGCGGAAAGGGGTATCAGGGTTAATTCAGTTCATCCTGGTGTAATGCCACCGATGACCACCTCTGAAATGACTGCTGACCCCGAATTCAGAAAAATAATGCTTGAGGATGTTCCAATGAACAGAGTTGGTCTGGTTGACGAAGTGGCCAATGCGGTCCTATTCCTTGCATCTGATGATGCATCCTACATTACAGGAGCTGAATTACCCGTCGATGGAGGATTGACGGCCAGGTAGGAGTCTTTGTTACAGTGGTATTGAATTACCATATGACCTAGTACGCCGTGAGTAAGTCGTGATGATATCTGCATTTAACTGATTGGAGGATCGTAATGCCAGTAGGTGACGCCAACATTAAAGAATGGCTATGTGGCCCAATGGTGGCTGTGGCCACTCCTTTCACAGAGGACTTTGATTTAGATTTGAAGTCACTCTCTAGCAATATAAGATTTATGATT
>CAYMZR010000065.1:0-11871 GCA_964394975.1 uncultured Dehalococcoidia bacterium
GTATGCCATGTGAACTCTTACTGCCGAGGTGTTGTTAAAGATCCCGTTGACGAGTGCCAAGAGGCAATAGAAATTATGAAAACATTGAAGGGTCAAATAAATACAGAGGTCTATCATGCCGTTGCTAACGGCACTAACGGTGCATGCGACAAATCCGGAAACGTTATAGCGAACGTACCTAGAAATTGTTTAGCAGCGAGAGGTTATGAACCGACTATTGATGGCATGAGAGAGGCGATAAAGGATGGCTATGCTTCGGTAATCGCTGCTAAATCAGGCACTATCTCTTATGTTGATGGTAAAGAAGCATTGGAAATATATAATAAATCCAAGACTATGGTAGGTATGAGTTTCCCTGTAAACTTACCAGCTTCAGCCTACCATTTGACCACTGTAAAAGATGAAAGCGGAGATTTTGTTGTAGATGCGGTTAGTACCGATGGCGGCTCCCATCCACGTAACGTTGCGATTCAATCGACTATGGCACTGGTTAATTTTGGGGCATTAAGCCCAAGTGACATGGCGAATAAATTGTCCTGGACACCTTCGAGGATGTTGGGTCTTTTGAGTAAAGGACATTTTTCAGAAGGAGCAGATGCGGATATCACAATCATAGACCCAAATTCAGGAAAGCCTACTATGTCATTTGTTGATGGATTACCAATAATGATTGACGGGAAGGTTGTTGGGAAGGGAGGGAAAATGCTGGTGACTTCAGCGGCTGAAAGGACAATGTCCGGTAGTGGCGTGGCTTTTAAAATCATCGATTTATCGATGAGTAAGCTCTACAAAGGGTTTTAATAGTAAGGAATTAATTTCCCGTTATCCGTGTAGGTTTGATTGTAACGATTAACCTTTCTTCTAGGTTATTGTGTCCTTGATAGATATTATTCCCTGTGTATTTTTCGGATAATTTGTTTATATGCTCGACGGCCCCTGCTTTAGTGATATCTGTTACAACTCCTGTCACATTGACAACGCGAGAATACGGGTCTTTGGGGTCAAAAACTGCTATTGCTACACGTGAGTCCCTTTTTACGTTATTGATTTTTAAACGACCCGTTGCAGTATTTACCAGTAGGTTTACGCCATCGGTGTCGATCCAAACAGGACTTATTTGGGGTGACCCATCTTCCATTAAAGTTACAAACTGAGCAACATGCGGCTCTGAAAGTAATTCTAACTGGGTATGACTGAAAGAAGGCATTATATTTTAACCCGATTTAATTTTCTGAGATCTTTTCAATTGCCGATGACGAGCATCTCCTGAAAGTATTCTCTTCCTGAGTCTTAAGCTTTTGGGGGTGATTTCAATCAATTCATCGTCGGAAATGATGTCTAACGATTCTTCAAGGGAAAGGATTTGGGGTTTTATCAGTTTGGTAGTAATGTCTGCGGTTGAAGATCTCATATTGGTTAATTTTTTTTCCTTGCAAACATTTACAACCAGATCGGAGGCACGGGAATTTAGCCCAACTATCATTCCTTCGTAGACCTGTATGCCGCTGTCAATCAAGTTTTTGCCACGTTCCTGTGAGTTTATCAGCCCGAATGCCACGGATTCACCGGTTTCAGAGGCTACCAGGAAGCCTTGACCGGACCTTCTGACCTGACCTTCTTTTTTTCTGTATTCAGCAAAACGGCTGGACATGACTCCATCACCGTGAGTGGCGTTCTGGAAAAAAGATCTAAACCCAATGAGACCTCTAGTTGGTACTATAAACTTTAATCTCAGATTACCGTTACCGTCATTGACCACATCCTCCAATATTCCTAAACGGCGGTTTAAATTCTCTGTTAACACACCATAGTACTCTTCATTAGTTTCAATATGTAATGATTCAAAAGGTTCGTGCAATTTGCCATTAAGGGCTTTGAAGATTGGCTGGGCCTGTGAGACTTGAAATTCGTAACCTTCGCGCCTCATTGTTTCTGCTAGCACAGATAGATGCAATTCACCTCTTCCACTAACATTAAATTCGTCAGTGTTCTCAGTTGCCTCGATCTGTAAACCTACGTTCGTACGTAATTCGTCTTTGAGTCTCTTTAAAAGCTCTCTTGAAGTATGGTGAGTCCCTTCTTTTCCCATAAACGGAGATGTATTAACTCCAAATGTCATTTTTACAGTGGGTTCGTCAACTTTAATTGGAGGCAGTGGTGTGGGGTCAAATGGGTCAGAGATAGTATCTCCTATATTGACGTCAGATAATCCTGTAAGTGCAACAATCTCTCCAATTCCTGCGTTGTCGATCCTGCTTCTTTTCATACCATCGTAAATGAAGGCTGTTTCAACTGTGTGGTTGGAGATTTTACCCTCCAACGAGATAACAGAAGCTGGAGCTTTGCTAGATACATTTCCTTGAGATATTTTTCCGATCACTATTTGACCGGCGTAATCATCATGGTCTAAGGCGGTGACCAATATTTTTAATGGCTTAGTGTGGTCTCCTATAGGTGCCGGGATAGTATCAACAATTGCTTGAATAAGCGGACTGATATCTGATGGAGGATCTTCTATGTTTTTAACGGCATAACCATCTTTAGCAGATGCAAAAAATATCGGATATTCGAGCTGAGATTCATCGGTGGCTAATTCCAAAAACAAATCGTCGATTTCTTCTTGAACTTCTTGTGGCCTTCTTTCAGATCGGTCTATTTTGTTTATTACTACAATGGGAGTCAACCCATAACTCAGTGCTTGTTGCAGGACATATCTGGTTTGTGGCATTGGACCGTCGACAGAATCCACTAGCAGGATGCATCCATCAGCCATGTTCATGACTCTTTCAACTTCTCCGCTGAAGTCTGCGTGTCCTGGAGTATCTATGATATTTATTTTTGTGCCATTAAATATGATGGAAGTGTTTTTGGCTAGAATAGTTATTCCCTTTTCTCTTTCAAGAGGGTTGCTGTCCATTATTAATTCACCAGGATCTTCACGCTCACTGAAGGTATTATTTTGTTTTAATAGGGCGTCCACTAGTGTTGTTTTGCCATGGTCAACATGAGCAATTATGGTGATATTTCTGATTTTCTCCGCTGGCAGCATCTATTTTTGTCCTTTCAGGAATTACTTAGATATTAATGATCTCATATACCTAACAAAATTGAGAGGCAATATTGCATTAGATGAGATTGAATTCATAAAAATATTTTTTCTATGAAGACTCTGGGTAGAAAAAAGGTGGAGCCAACGGTCGGGATTGAACCGACGACCTGCTCTTTACGAAAGAGCTGCTCTACCACTGAGCTACGTTGGCATATCATTTGATCGAATATAATTTTATTATATGTTTTCTTTTTGGTTAATAGGAACAAGGAGGAAGTACTTTGGTTCATCCCTTTATTATCGCCCATAGAGGTTTTTCAGCTGAAAGACCTGAAAACACCATTAGCAGTTTTGACTATGCGATAGATAATGGCTTTGGTTTATTAGAGCTGGACGTTCATCTGTCCGCCGACGGGGTTTTAGTAGTCATGCATGATGAAGAAGTAGATAGGACCACAAATGGAAGTGGGTTTTTGAAATCTATGTCATTCCAAGAAATAAGCCAACTTGATGCAGGATCTTGGTTTCAAGGTACGAATGAAGCTTCTTACGCCGCCCAGAAAGTGCCAAGTTTGGACCAGTTTCTATCTAGGTACAGTAGGAAATCACATGTTTTTATAGAGATTAAATCATTAGAAGAAGAGTTGGTAAGTAAACTCGAAGATCTATTGAATTGTTATGATTTAATTCCCAAGTTTTCAACTGAAAAACTTGATATTCCGGGTGCATCAATAATTTCCTTCAATCGCAACCAGGTTAGTTTGTCGGCTCGCACCATGCCTACTATCGGCCACGGTTTACTGGTAATTAAACCCTCTAAGGATGACATAGAGTTTTGTTTGGATAATCAAATAAAAGGTTTGTTTCCCAACATACATTTTTTGTCCTCAGAATTGATGGATCTGGCTAAATCCAATTCTTTGCATGTAGGAGTTTGGGGAGCCAATTCTGTTGATGATTTAGACCTTGTTTCCGATTACGAAGTGTTGGGGGTTACAGTAGATTGGCCCTCACAAGCAAAAAAATACTTTGAGAGCGCTACCTAGAACTATGAGTTAGTTCGCTGTTTTCGATCTTCCTCTTGGGCTACTATCACACCTTTCTCTACATCTACCCATTTTAGAATACCTGTGCCAGTGATTATTATGGATAAAATTGATGCAACTGCCATCCTGGTGTCAAACATTGCAGTGACAACGACATAAAGCATAGGCCCGAATACTGAAGACGCTCGGCTCATAAATCCAAAGAAGGAAAAAAATTCACCACTACGCGTTTCAGGCGTAATTTGGGCAAACAAACTTCTAGCTAAAGCCTGACTTCCGCCCATTACAAGTCCGACTGAGATTCCTAGAATTATCCATTGGAGCTCTGCTGTTAATCCTAACGGAATCCATATTGAATTTCGTATTAAGTCAGGCCACCAGTCTAAAGCACCATCTCCTAGTTTAGATCTGTGATATTTACCAGTATTAGCAATTCCATGCAGATTACCACCAGATATAGAGATGCTGTACTGAGAATTATCAGAAGTGTCAATCTTTTCTGCCAAGGTTTTTGCGGCGGTGATAGAAAGTGATTGCTCTCTCTCCAAGTCACCAATTTCAATTCCCCAAGCAGTATCTATTTTAGAGTCAGATAAATCTGGCACTTTTTCAAGTAAGTAGTCAGATTGGGTTTCGTTATATGTGAGCTGATAGTCGAAATCAGCATGTTTATTTGGTTCTAACGGAATAATTGCAACCCCAAATAGAACTATTACGATCCAACCACCCAGAGCAATATATAAAGATTTTTTGGTATTCCATATCGATGCAAGTTTACTGAACCCCATTGCTGACGGTGCGGCAACGAACTGAATTATTAGAAGGGATAATATTATGAACATTTGATCAATCTTCAAGGCATCAGTTGCAAAAGCAGTAGCAATTCCCATTACTGTTTGAATGCCATCGTTAAAGAGCAGATATGCTGCCAGATAAACGAGGATGACTCTGAACCGCATTAGTTCTTTAAATGTTTTTCTTAGTTCTGAAAGAGCAACTCTCGGTGCTGTAGATATAGTCAGACCCTCAATTCTATTAAAAATTACAGGTTCAGGTATTGCTTTCAAAGCCCAAAGAGACCATCCAAACCACCATAATCCGACTGAAGCGATACATAGTCTCAATATCAAATCAGAGTGACCACTTTGAGAAGTTAGTACCAAAACAACCACATGGCCTAATAACAGTAGGCCACCCCCGACATAACCAAATGCATATCCACGACTGCTGACCTCATCTAATAAGTGTCTCGGGGCTATATGAGGAAGAAATGAATTGTAAATCACTAACCCGCCAGCGAAACCAATATTACCCAATATGAAAGTTCCCAATAGCCAGGCCCACGGATGCGATGTGTATGCGGAGAAAAAACCCAGTACCGCAAACAGAGATCCTGCTATGGTATACGCCCATAACAAAGTTTTCTTGATTGGAATCCTGTCAGCAATTACTCCTAGGATTGGGCTTGAAATTGCGACTACCAGAGTGGAAATAGCTAAACCTACACTCCAAGACGAACTTCCTGTGAAATTTATCCCCCATAGAACAGCTTCTTCCCCTAGGGCATCTTTGAACAGAAGAACGTAGTACACAGGGAAAAAAGCGGCTAACCCACTTGTAGCGTAACCAGAATTTGCCCAGTCATACATACACCAGGCTCTAATTATTTTGCGATCAGATTTAGGAAGAGTGTTCAATTCTGGGTTCTTCGACAAATTTATTACTTAGGGTGGAAAATAGTTCCATACACCGACATACTATATTCACAAAAATTTTATATCTACCCTGTTAATGGAAAACAGGAACAAATGAGGATTCCAAATGCTAGATTACTACAACGTAACTGAACTTCTTTCCACAGAAGATAGACAGATTCAAAATTCGGCTAGGGATTACCTGGATAGTGAAGTAATGCCTGGTGTAAAGGATTGGTGGGAATTCGGTGAATTTCCCAAGCATTTGGTACCTGAGTTTGGGGAAATGGGATTTTTGGGGTCGAACCTACCTGCGGAGTATGGTTGCCCTGGGGTCAACAACAAGTCGTATGGCCTCATCATGTATGAACTCGAAAGAATAGATTCGGGTCTCAGAAGCTTTGCCAGTGTGCAAAGTGCCTTGGTTATGTATCCCATATATAGATACGGTTCTGAAGACCAGAAGAAAAAATATCTACCCGAAATGGCTAAAGGTAATATGATTGGATGTTTCGGACTTACCGAGCACGATGGTGGTTCTGATCCGGGGGCAATGAAGACAAATGCAAAAAAAGATGGTGAATCCTACATATTAAACGGTACGAAAATGTGGATTACCAACGGAAATATTGCCGATGTGGCCTTAGTTTGGGCCAAAGATGAGACAGATACGGTGAGAGGATTTCTAATTCCTAAAGATACACCTGGATTCACTGCAAATAAAATAGAGCACAAGATGAGCATGCGAGCATCAGTTACCAGTGAGCTGGTGCTGGAAGATGTGAGGGTGCCGGCTACTAGTATTCTGCCAGAATCGAACGGTTTATCAGCTCCTTTGTCCTGCCTAACTCAGGCACGTTATGGTATTGCATGGGGTGCTCTTGGGGCACTTGAAAGCGTCTATGAAGATGCTCTCAGATTCTCTAAAGCAAGAAGCACTTTTGGGAAACCCATTGCCTCCAGGCAACTTGTTCAAGATAAATTGGTAGATATGGTTACAGATCATACTCAGGGACTGTTATTGGCCTGGCGGTTAGGGGAAATGAAAGATGCAGGGACAATGGATTACAATCATGTTTCCGTTGCAAAAAGAGAGAATGTTCGTTCTGCGTTGAAGGCAGCCAGAAGTGCAAGGGAAGTGTTGGGTGGCAGCGGAATCACATTGGACTACGGTGTCATAAGACATATGTTGAATCTAGAAACGGTCGACACTTATGAAGGTACGAGAGACGTACACACTCTCATAATTGGCCGACATATAACTGGGGAAAACGCACTGGTCTAATTCTTGCCACCCGATTGATTTATGGCATAGGTTCATTGGTTAACTAGAACCTTGTTAAAGAGACCATAAATATCCGTAATTTTTGTTGGATGCGGTACGGCGGTTGGAAGAGCTACTGGTGTAGAGTCGTCGGTAATTGAGGAAGCGTTAGCAGAAGAGGAATTGAAACAAACTATTGACCGTGCTTGTACGAGTGAAATGATGGTAGCACGCCGTCCAGGCGGCGAATTGGCACATGCTCCAGGCAAAAGTATCAATCCACAGAAATGGTTTGACGAGTGTAAGGATAGAAAGCAATCAGAAGCCTCACTTGGCTCTGATGTTGCTTCGGAATCTGAAAAGGCGTTAGCAGCTGCGGAACAGGAAATAGAGATAGTAAAAGCTGGTGCTGAGGAGGTATTTGAGGAAAGGGTAGCTTCGCTTGAAGAAAAAGTAGCTGAACTTACACAACTACTTGAAGCTTTACAGACACAATAAATATGAAGGGTAGCGTCTTTAAGGCGCTACCCACTATTAATCTGTGTTTATGATTAGTTTGGAAGGGATTAAATACAGTGGTTAGAAGGTTATAGCAGCGAAACCCCTGCAACCCCCAACACTGTTAAGAAAGTTCCTGTGGCTCTAACAGTTAGAACTTTCCCGTTTAATGGTTCATTTAATAGTTTTAACATTGGTAGGCTGAGGATAAGGCCTATACCAAAGACAAAGATAGGCCTGCTGGCCATAACCGTCGATACCATGTAAATCTCTCCTGCATATATAGCCAGGAAGAAAAACAAGATTGCGAAGAAAACTAGAAATCCTTCAGTAAACCCGATCAGTACTAAGGTTTTCGGTTTCCGGAAAATGGATACAACCCCATTTAAGACTCCTGGTAGCAATATTAAGGAAAAACATGTAAGCCCTCCAGACACTCCTCGAATCATATACTGTGTCCACATATCGACATCATCTGCAATTATTTTAGCTAGGAATTGACTAATCCCAAAAAGAGTGCTGGCAAAAAATAGAAGTAGCATCGCCTTAATATCAGCTCTGGATAGGTTCCCTCCTCCCGAAGGGGAAAGCGATACTAAAGTTGCTCCAAACACCGTTATTAATATACAGACCAGGGAATAAATGGTGACAGCTTCCCCTAGGAAAAAAAACGCCATTATCGCTACGAAAACCGGGTATGTGGATACCACAGGCGCGACTCTTGAAACATCCTGGGATTCCATTATTTGAAACATGATCACAAGGTATATTCCTGAGGATATTCCGGAAAAAATCACGATGATCAGGGTAGATAAGTTCATCCCGGCAAACACGGACATGGGAATGGCTATGAACCCAAGGCAGATTTGTGCTACCCCAACAGTGACTATGAATACCTTAGCGTTATCAACATGCTTTGATATCAGTAATTTGTCTAGTACTGAAACAAGTGCAAAGGTAAAGGCACTCGCCAATGAAAACCACATCCATTCCATTGGATTAATGGTGTCCTTGGAATTTAGTTGTGTATCCTAAATGTTTATATCTAAAGTTCAAAGGTTTTGACCCAAATACCAGGGGAATCTGACTCATGCTGCATTTCTTCTCGCATCCTTTCGTTGTCAGGGTGGGCTGTTTGTTGTTTTTGCCACTCCTCAGTCTGCGAAGCATTGGCCGAATCTAATTCATAAAATGTCATGTATTTGGGTGAACCCTCTACCACTTGATAGCGGCGTCCTCGGATTACACCATTAACCGTTTCGTAATTCGGGACGTAAATTTTGTTGTACCAATTGTTCCATTCATTTTCTGTGTTGCTAGGAATATTCATCCGCCCAACTTGTAAAGCTGGTGCCATAGGGCTTGAAGCTATTTCCTCTGTCAGCTCTGTTGGGAATATCATTTCGTACACGTTTCTGATGTATTTGGTTCCTATAACGTCCGGTGACATTCGTTTTGACCATTCGGTTGGATTACTTTTCAGCGCAGCATATTCTGGGGATTGCATAACAGAAGAGTGTTCTAATTCATATACCGCTAAATGTTTCGGGCCACTTTTCACAGCTTCGTAGCGAGCCGCACTCAAAACCCCGGGAACTGACAATCTTTCTGATATGTGCTCCTTGTTATACCACTCATTGAATTCTTCTTCGTACTCTTCGGGCACTTCACTCCAGACAGCGAGCATCCCGGTTCCTTTTAATTTGGCCATGGTTACCTCAATTCGTATACGGTTGGTCCGGGCAATATAACATACGGGTTTAGGAAAATAATTTTTTATAATGTTGGTGCCAGTCACTGGTGAAGACATTTTGCGGGTCCCACCTATCCTTGGCTTGGAGAAAATCTTCAAACTCTGGGTACCCAGTTTCAACTTGTTCTTTTGATGCCCATCTGTGATAGGTGAGATAAAAATTGCCGTTGTTTGATAAGGCTTGGTCGATAAGGGCCTGAAATTGTTTTTTGGCCTTGATCAGCCCTTCTTTATTATGTTCAATTAGAAGGTTGAAAATGATACATACATAATCCTTTTTGGCCCATCTCAAAAAAGATTCTGATTCTTTCTCAATTAATCTCACTGTGCCGTAAATAAGGTTTGCATCGTTGGATGAAAGAACTTTTTTTACGGATCGCATGAACTGTACAAAATTGCCTTTAGGGACATATAACTCAGTTATCATCAGAGTTTTATATACATCCCAGCCAAGAAACTTATTTAGGATGTCTCCAGCGTCTGGTAAATATGGACTAAACTGATGTTCATCAGACCAATAATGCTGTCCATTGGTTTGAAGATAATGGGCAAGGTACTCTGTATAAGCCTTGCTTTTATCAGTGTGGGCGAGAAGATATAGATTGTTCCAATCATCAGTCGATAACCCAACACCTTCCTTAGCTGGGATATCGGCATTTTCTGTTAGTGAATACACCGATACAATTCCCTTGGATAAGAAGTCACTAGAACTTTCGTCCGTCATGTATTGGAAATCTCCAAACTCTGCGCCTTCAGTTATTTTGCTTTCTAGGAAAGGAAGGACTTCCTCAATGGAAATTTCTGCAACTTCTCTTACAAGGCGCTGTTTTTCAATTAGCTTTAATTGAATTGAATCAATAAATCCAAATAATCCGTAACCGCCTATAGCGAGACTGAATAAATCAGAATTATTGTTTCTGTCACAATGGATATGCTGACCGTCAGGGGTAGTGATATCAAACGAAATCACGTCATCCACGATTGGTTTTCTACCTAGAACTCTCCCGTGGATGTTTGAAGAAATAGCTCCTCCTAAAGATAGTTCATCTGCCCCGGTTTGTTTTTGTATGATTGAGAGAGGTGTTTTTTCGGATTCCTGGATAGTAGCAAGACACTCAGTTAGCATTGGCCAGGTGACCCCGGATCCCACCTGTACGTTTTTAGAAATAGGATTTAAGTTTTGTATTTTCTGAAAGTATTCGTTACTTATTACCATTCCATCTGTAATAAATTGCTGACCTCCCATTGAGTGGAGTTTTCCAGATGGGCATATTTTGTTTCCATTTTTTGATTGGCTACTGATTAGCTGGACTAATTCCTCAATTGAATCCGGTTTTTCGTAGACTGCGATATTAGTTTTATTTATTTTGGATTGGACATCATTCAATATCATCAATTATCTTGGTCCTCTTAATAATTTGTATCACTCTTATCTATTCGGACATAACATTAAACTACCGTCTTGTGGATCAAGTTCGGTAGGATGACGGCTCAAACGTAAGTAACATAAGGAACTTCAAATTAATTGTTAATGTTTTGCGATATGAACGTACCGATCGAGGATTCAACAATTTCTTTATCTGTGTTCCAAGCAGCAGCATGTAGTGCATTTTCGAGACGAAGATAGGTGACTATGTCCGGTCTTTGAGTGGCCAATTGATCGCTCAAGGCTACAGGAACTGTCTCATCGGCTTGACTGTGAATCAACAGCATCGGGGTAGACAACTCCGCAGCTCTTTCCAAATAGTTCAAGTCTTCCCAGTTTAAACCGACCATACGCGACACCAGTTTTTTTACAGGATATTCAGCACCACGTGGCAATAAAGGGATTTCCCCCGCTTTCTTTTCGATAATTTTATTAAGATCCAAGGCAGGAGATTCTAGTATTGCTCCACTTATAAGTGATGCTGTTGTGGACTCCAGCAAATATTTTATTAGTATGGCGCCTCCCATACTATGTCCCATCAAAAATATTTTCTCGGCGGCATTTTGGTTACAGAATTTGACGGCGCTCTCTAAATCGGGCCACTCTGTTAAACCAAACATATGGTATCCACCTTTATCTATAGGTGCGTTTTCATCATTTCTATAATCCGATAGCAGGACGTTCAATCCATATTTTCGGAAAATTGGTACGAATCTCATGGTTTCAGTTCTATAGGATCTGTGTCCATGAATTCCAATAATCCAATGGTCTGTATCTTCAGGAATATGCCATCCAGTAATAGTTCCAAGTTCTGATTCAAATGAAACATCATGGTAATTGAGATCAAGATTGGTTTTGGGGTTTTCTTCATGAACAAATAAACTTGCCCTGACCAAAGCTCCTTTTTCTAAGGAACCATTTTGGGAAATTATTTGCCTTGTAATGATGCCTTCTTCCATGGTGTGTGGTCCGGCTAGCACTAGCGAGGCAGTTCGACTGATAAGTCCTATATTGTCCAGTAGCCCGAAGGTAATATCTTTTCCGCGAGCTCGGAAAGATACCTTTTCTTCATCGATTGAAATTACTGAAGAAAAGTATTCAAGTTTTTGCCAAAATATTTTGAACCCTTGTCTTCTTGTTT
>CAYMZR010000066.1:0-11782 GCA_964394975.1 uncultured Dehalococcoidia bacterium
CAAATGATTCTAATGGTAAGTGTCCAAGATCTTTACGAAGCAAAGCAGGCTTTGAAAGGTGGTGCAGACATAGTAGATGTTAAAAACCTGCAAGAAGCTCTGGTTGGTTCTGCTCACCCAAATGTAGTTAAGCAGATCAGAGAGGAGGTCCCAAGTGCTCACCACGCAAGTGTGACACTCGGAGTTGTGCCAGACCAAATTGGTACCGTTTCAATGGCTGTATATGCCGCGGGAACTCTAGATGCTACCTCTGTTAAGGTAGGGTTTATGGTTAGCGAATACAGCGTAGCTCTTGAAACATTATTGGCAGCTAAAGAAGCTCTAGTAGGAACACAAACCAAATTAATCGGATCACTTTTCGCAGACAATTTGCTTTATGAAGGAGGCATTGACCCTGATCTGATGGTCAAACTGGCGAGAGAGGGACAATGTGACGGATTCCTAATTGACACTCTGGTAAAAGATGGCCGTAACCTTTTTGATTTCGTGCCAGAAGAGCGGCTCAAGGAAATGGTTCTCGAAGGAAAGGAACTTGGCATGAGTACTGCCCTTTCTGGGCACCTTAAAATGAGTGATCTGGACGAGCTGTCAAGAGTAAACCCTGACATAGTCGGAGTGCGAGGAGCTGTTTGCCAAAAAGGTGATCGCGATTCTAGAGTTCACTGGGAATCAGTCGCTGATTTCAAAAAACAACTGGACTTACGCCAAACCGGTGAGATAAATGTATACGGTGGAAATGGGTCTACAGAAAGCGCCGGATCAGATTGGATCATTATAGACGGCACGGGAAAAACTTGCGCAGGGATAATAGCTGCCCTCAGTAAACAAATCACCGAAGATGCGTTTTCATTTGTCGAAGTCATCATACCCGACGTACTCAATACTTATGATCTAATAGTCTGGGCTGAAAAAAACAGCCATGACATAGTGACCCAAAGAAAAGATTCCGAAGGTTCCCTACGCATGTTGATTAAACCTTAAGAAAGAGGCCTGACACAAGAATAAAAAGCACTCAATATTTATTGAGTGCTTTTTTATTGTGCTACGATTGAACGAGTATTATGGAATTAAATATTTATGACATAGTCGGACTAATACGAGACATCGCATTCATTGTATGTCTTCCTTTGATTTGTATTTTCTTAATTTTAACCATCAGAACATTTAACCGATTGTTACGTTCGTTGGCTAAAAATTCGGAAAATATGGAAAGTATTACCGATACCATAACAGGCACATTTTCTGGGGGCTCAGGTTTTTTCGGTAGTTGTGTAAAATTGTTCAGTTTAATTGGTGGGATTCCGGGAAAAAAGCGCAGAAAAGGAGAGGAATAATGGCTAATGACAACGGTGGCGGATTTTCAACTGGTCTCATATTAGGGGCGATCATAGGAACAGTTGCGGGAATACTAATGGCTCCTAAACCTGGTTCTGAAACAAGGTCAGAGCTTATGGGGAAAAGTGATTATTGGCGTGAAAAGGCAGAAAAACTTTCGGACTTAATAGTAGACAGACTAGGTCCCACCTTGGAAACCGTTCGAGACAATGTCCCACCTACCTTGGAAAACATGAAATCTCGCGTAGATCCACTTATTGAACAGGTCAATTCTAGATTCTTAAACATAGAACCTAATACACCAGAGGAATCAGATTCCACTAGGAGAGCCGATAGCGAAGATTCCGAGAAATCCACCTAGTTTGTAATCTAAGGTTACATCGCACACTTGGGATAAGAACCGAATATCTTGAGCATAGACACCTTGCTTCTCAGAGCATCCAAGGCCTCTTTCACCTCTGGTGTTTTCCTATGTCCGTCAATGTCAACGAGAAAAACATAACGACCTAGCCGCCTTTTGTTAGGTCTAGACTCGATCTTTACAAGATTAATGTTACGCGACGCAAACTCCGTCAAAGACTCGCTAAGTATGCCTGGGCCATCTCCGTCGAATTCAAAACAAAGGGAGGTTTTGTCATCAGACGTCATTTCATGATCGCTATCTGACAAAACTACGAATCTCGTTTCATTGTTAGAATTATCTTCCACATTTTTCCTAAGTACAGTTGCTCCATATAAATTAGCTGACCTCTCACTTGAAATTGCAGCTGCACCTGGATTTGCAGATAACATCTCTTCAACAGCTTTAGCATTGCTTAATGAAGCCACTAAAGAAGCTTGTGGTAGATTATTTAACAGAAATTGTCTGCATTGACCTAGGGACTGTGGGTGAGAATACACCGTTGTCACATTGCTAAAATCAATTTCTTCGTGGGCCATTAAATAATGGTTGATGGGGACTATTACCTCGCCGCAAATAGATAGCGGTGAATCATGAATTAGCAAATCCAAAGTGAACGTAACTCCACCTTCTATACTGTTTTCGATTGGAAGGACTCCTTGGAACGATTCCCCATCCTCTACAGATTTTGCCACTGCTGGTATGGATTCAAGTGGTAAAAGCTCATCAACATCATTCCACTGCTCCGCAGCCTGTTCACTGTAAGTACCAGGAGGGCCTAGATAAGCTATTTTCTTCACGATTGGATTCATAGATCTTCCACTAACATGGGGGCAACAAGACTTTGTATTTCTTCGGTAATTAGGTCAGTCAAATTCACAACAATATCTATTCCCAGAAGACCAAGTAAATGAGCCTTATCTGGATTTGAGCTAAGTGCCAAGGTCATATCCACCTGAAAATGGTGTTTGGCGATTTGGCATGCAAGCATATTGTCCTCATCAGAATTCAAAGTGGCAATGAAAAGGTCAGCTCTCCGAGTGCCAGCTTTCTCTTGAGTTTCGACTACTGTTCCGTCTCCCAGCACTACTACCGAGCCAAACAAATTATCTGCGAATCTCTGCTTTTCTGAATTGTTTTCAATCATTGTCACTTCCGACCCTGAGGCCATCAGCCATTCAGACACTTTTATACCTGTACTCCCGCACCCTACTACTATCACGTACAAAGAACACCTCTCATTAATCTAACCCTGCCTGAATCACATCCCTCAGAAGGCCATCAGGGTTAATAACTTTTATGCCAAGTGCCTCATAAAGTGAAAGTAACTCTGAGTCGTTAACTAAACATATTACCTCTGGTATACGCATGATATGGCGTGCCAGTTGCCCACTCATCAGATTTACCGAAGACCTCTTGGTGGCAGCCACAAACAGATCTACATCCTGTACTCCTGCTTGCCTGAGAGAAGCTTCTTCGGTTCCGTCCCCAATTGATGTTATAACCCTGGAGTTTTCGAGCAAATCCAATGGAAGTACTGAAAATGAATCAGGATCCTTATCAATCACTATCACTATATTGCCTGATAGGGACAGGTCAACGGCTATCTGGGCTCCGTATGAACCGCAACCTATTACAGCTACCCTTTTAAGTCTCTGTATAGCAGGGTTCGCGTTATTTTTTTGGATTTGGGTCATTTCCTTACAGCCTATTATTCCTTATGAGCACACATGATTACATTGCATTTGGTATTGTCAGTCACATACTCATAAATGTTGTCATATAAATTGTCAGATTTTTTTTTGCGATGAGCTAAAATTATTGTATCTGCTCCTATGTTTTCTGACTGGCTTAGGATAGCGCTTCCAGAAAATCTTGCTTGCAGTATTTCCCCTTTTGATTTGACTTTAAAGTTCCCCACTATCTTTTCGATTTTTGATAAAGCTTTCTCACCTTTCTCAGTTTCTGCGGGCACTTCCATGTCGATGGGATATTTCCTATCCACTTCAATTACATAGAGCAAATTAACTTCACATTTCATTTGCTTGGCTAAGCGCGAGGCTGTTGTTGCCACATACTCATCAGCAGTAGACCCAGTTATTATTGCAAGAATCATAGAAATTTCTCTTAAAGGTGGTTGGCAATTTAACTAAGACCGTTCCAAAAAATCATCCGTTGAATCATCTAAAGTCTCTAGATCGCTATCTAGTGCAGCCACGATTACAAAATCTCCTGATTCGACCTTTGAGTTTACAGGGGGATTCAAAGTGACTTTCCTTCCTTTGCACAATGCCACAGCGGTGATCCCGTAACTATCTTTGCTATTAGTAAAGCCAATTTTTTCAAGTGTAGTGCCTGATAATTTTTCCGGTACCCTATACCTGCTAACTCCATAATTATTTGTTATCTCTAAATATTCCTCAACGCTAGCATTAAATAGGCTATGTGCAAGTCTTGTTCCCATCTCTTCCTCAGGTTGAATAACCCTATCAACGCCGATCCGCCTCAAGGTATTAGCATGCAAGGAATCTCTAGCTCGAGCTACTACTGTATTTACACCAATTGTTTTGAGTAACACACACGCCATGACACTATCTGCAATATTGGTTTGTATGGTGATAATTGCAACTTCATAATCCTGGATGCCTAGGTCTCTGAGTGCACTCTCATTCGTGCATTCCGCAGAAACAGCGTAGGTGCATTGACCTAGGATTGATTGAACCCTCTCCTCATCCTTATCTATAGCTAGCACGTCATGCCCAAGGTTATAAAGGGTGCGAGTGGTGCTCACCCCAAACCTGCCTAAGCCTATCACTGCAACTTGTTTATTAGCCATATAACTAACCTTCACTGTCCATGTTACGCACTAACCAATTGTAACTGGTTCTGTAGCATATCGATATGGGCTAGCCTCCCTATTAGGAACCATCCTAAGTCCAACGATAATTGGCCCTACTCTGCCTATGAACATAGTAATTGTTACTATCACACGCCCAACAGCATTTAATTCTGGGGTCGCACCAGCGCTTAAACCAACTGTGCCAAAAGCTGAAAATGACTCGAATGCAAGGTCGCGGACGAGAATATGACTATTAGTTAAAGCAAGAAACAAGGTACACAAGAATACAAAAGCCAAGCAAATTAGTGTAACCGCATAGGATCTTCGTACCGTAGATGGAGCTATTTCTCTCCCAAAAGCGGTCACATGGGCCCTCTCTCTAATTAAGGCCACAACGCTGAGTACGATGATGAAAAAAGTTGTTACCTTGATACCACCTGCTACGGAACCGGTTGCTCCACCAATGAACATCAAGAGAGACATAAATACATCTGTGGCAGGCCGGGTGTGGCCATAATCAATTGTTGAGAAGCCGGCTGTTCGACCACTTATACCTTCAAAAATAGAAATCCCTATTTGAGAATTTATAGGCAAATTACCAATGGTGTCAGAATTGTTACTTTCGGCAAAAAAGAAAAAAAGAGCGCCTACAATTATCAAACTCACCGTCATGAAGAGTACTATTTTACTCACTAGTGAAAATGTCCTAAATGATTTCTTGGTTGCTAAATCAGCAACAACCCAAAAGCTCAAAGAGCCAAGAATTATCAACCACCCGATTACACTCAAAATTACGTAATCCTCTCTGAATGAATATAGCCCATCGGCGTGATTAAAAATAATAAACCCCGCATTATTAAAACCCGAGACTGCATGGAATATTGCTTGCCACGCTGCCTCCCCAGGAGATTCTAAAAATAGAAACCTCGCAAATAAAGCTAAGAACCCTACTATCTGAATTGATATAGCAACCACAACAATTGTCACACTTAACCGCTGAATTCCACCCATATTTTGATTACCCAAAGTCTCCCTAATAAGTAATCTCTGAGCCATCGAAACTCTTTGTCCTAGGACGGCCAGTAGAAATGCGGCCAACGTCATAAAACCCAAACCACCTACAAACATAAGCACTAATATGATCGCCTGCCCTATGGATGTCCAATGTGTTCCCGTGTCCACTACCACTAGACCAGTAACAGTAACCGCAGAGGTGGCTGTAAAGATTGCCAGAATTGGATCCCCCCATGCATCTCCATAATGAGCGAATGGGGCCGAAAGAAAAGTAGCACCAATTAATATCAATGCTAGAAACACCCCAATTAAAATAAGTGGAGATGAGAAAGTACGAGCATTCATATTTCTCTCATCCACGTTAAAGGTGACGGGAGATATTTCAGAACGCCTTGGTTTATTAACAAAAATGTCTCCGAGGCGTTTATTGAACCTAGTATTCATTTAATTAGTCTATTAGGGATGTACGGTCCATGATGAAAATCTTAGTTGAGATTGGAAATTAGCCTCTAATTATACCAGTCAGTCACAATTTGACTTTATTTGTAGCTAATTCCACATAAGTTGCCGGTAAATATAGCCAAAATTTGCTTGTTTAGAAGTTCCGATCAATTTTATTCTTAAATGATATTTTTTTCAGAACTATCAGGAGTTAACAAAATTGAGGGCCCCGAAAGTCTTTCACCTGCCACATCCTGATATACATTTTCCCCATTTGCCGACACCTCACGGTTTTTTGCCGCATTTTATAGATCAATATATTCATTCCAGATGGAATCATTATTTTTTGCAATGCTGTCTTGCTTCAGCATTCTTGATTCTTTTGCTTCTCATTGGGGATACTTTGAAAACAGCCATAGTGGTAGGGATCGCCTCTTCGGCCTTTACAATATTTGTTGTACCCAACAGTGTCGCAGCCACACCTAGGAAGGTTATAGGCGGACACCTATTAGCCGCCCTAACAGGGACAATAATTGCCCTATTATTACAATCGCCATTCCTAATCGAAATCATTTTAGAAAAGCGCTATCTTCTTGAAATCGCAGCTGCCCTGTCTGTTGGTATCGGAATTCTTGTAATGGTAGTCACCAATACCGAGCATCCCCCAGCAGCTGGAACATCTCTCGGGTTGGTAATTCAGTGCTGTCAGCCAAATGCGGGTGTTGATTGGGGGTCGATATCATTTATCTTGGTGAGTGCGATTTTACTTTCAGCAGTTCGAATTGCACTGCGTGATAGAATGATAAATCTCCTATAGCCTCGCAAACTGGTCTTTATTTACAACCCAATTTCTCAGTATTCCGAGTATCAAACCTCTTAGGGATCACAGTAACATTTAAATACGGCTGTTCACACATTACTTCTATTAAGTTGGGTACACTAGATATATGAATTCAGCATTGGAAAAGTCAATTAGCAGAATACATCATTCAGAAACTAAGTTGGTGATGGCTGTGTGTGGTGTAGGATCACAGTCAATCAATTGGTTATTGAGCGTTTCTGGAGCATCTAAAACTCTGCTAGAGGCATCTATCCCGTATTCTAGCGAGTCTCTAAATCACTACATCGGAGAAATTCCAGAACAATACGTTTCAAAACCAACTGCTCTTTCGATGGCAAAGTCTGCCTACTTCAAAGGTGTGAAATATCACAATAGTTTTTCCGATGTTGTTGGTGTATCTTGCACAGGGGCGATATCCACAAACCGAGAAAGAAAAGGAGAAAACCAAGCCTTTATAGCAATGTGGAGCCCTAAGCTTGAATACGTGCAACACGTATTGATTAAAAAAGGTACAAGGACTCGCGCAGAAGAGGAAGAGCTTATTAGTTCCCTCATCATAAAGTCGATAGAAGAAAAAACCTTAGGTGCGAGTGGATTGCAAGTAGCCCTGACTAAATCTGAGTCATCTACTATCGAACAGACCGAATTCGACTCAAACTTGGAGGCTTTAGTCAACAACCATATTAGGTCTATTTTACTAAAAGGTCGGAAATTGATTGGATTAGATCAAGGATTTAACGGAGGCATTCTATCTGGCTCCTTTAATCCCATCCATCAAGGCCACATAGCCTTAGCTCAAATGGCTTCTAGAATTTTGAATACCCAAACCGCTTTTGAAATTTCGGTCACCAACGTAGATAAGGACCCTTTGGACTCTGAAGAGGTAAATGGCAGGATATCTCAATTCAACGGAAACGAAACTGTCTTTCTAACAAGTGCCCCTTTGTTCTCCGAGAAATCCGAAACATTCAATAACTCTACTTTCATAATTGGAAATGACACCGCCGTAAGAATTATGAACCCAAAGTACTACAAAAACAGCGTTGAAGGAATGTATGAATCCTTACAAGTCATACAGGATAATGGCTGTGACTTCCTTGTGGCAGGGCGGCTTAAAGACAGTAAGTTTACGACAGTATCTGACGTGAGCATACCCGAAAAATTTATGTCTATGTTCACAGAAATACCGGAAGATCAATTCAGAATAGATTTATCTTCTAGCGAATTACGAAAAAGCAACCCCGGGTAATAGCAATATGGGTTATCGGAACCTAAGAGAATTTATAAACTTTTTAGAATCCAAAAACGAGGTTCACTATATCGACGCTCCTGTAGACAGAGATCTCGAAATAACTGAAATTACAGACCGAGCTGTCAAATCTGGAGGGCCTGTATTGTACTTCCGTAACGTTGAAGGCTTCACGATACCCGTAGTGACCAATATTTTTGGTACACACCAAAGAATGGCTTGGGCCTTAGGGGTAGAAACCGCCAATGACCTAACTCAGAAGGTTAGGGATATTCTAGGCATGGTAAAAACTCCCCCAGAATCACTATTTGATAAATTAAAGGCTTTCAAAGATATGGCCGGTCTTGCCAGAACTCAACCAAAAACAGTTTCCTCCGGAACCTGCCAGGAGGTCGTGAAAATGGGTTCCGAAGCTGACTTGAATCGTTTACCTCATTTGAAATGCTGGCCGGATGATGGAGGTCGATATATCACTCTACCTTTGGTCATTTCCAGAGATCCCATTACGGGTAAACGCAACGTTGGCACATATAGGATGCAGGTATACGACTCACACACCGCAGGGATGCATTGGCAGTCACATAAAGTCGGGGCAAGCCATTACAGGTCAGGACAATTGCAAGGGCTCGCAAAAATGGAAGTAGCAGTCGCATTGGGGGCTGATCCTACAACCATGTGGACTGGGGCACTGCCTCTCCCACCAGATATGGATGAAATCGCTGTGTCAGGAGTAATCAGTAATTCATCTGTCCCAATGGTGAAGTGTAAGAGTATTGACCTAGATGTTCCAGCTAATTCCGAGATGGTTCTGGAAGGTTATGTGGTTCCAGGTGAACTCAAAGAGGAGGGCCCATTTGGAGACCATACCGGCTATTACTCCCTCGAAGAGGAATATCCGGTCTTTCATTTAACCGCCATAACACATAAGAAGGACCCGATTTACCCGGCCACAGTAGTGGGACGACCACCTTCAGAAGATTTTTTTATGGGTAAAGCCGTAGAGAGATTAATGCTTCCTGCATTGCAGTTAACCCTACCCGAAATTGTAGATATCAATATGCCAGCAGAAGGAGTTTTTCATAATTTAGTAATCGTCTCCATGAAAAAAGAATACCCTGGCCACACAAGAAAAGTAATGAATGCGATTTGGGGTCTTGGATTAATGATGCTAGCCAAGGGCATCATAATTGTAGATGACAATGTAAATGTTCAAGATTTATCAGAGGTAGCCTGGAGGGTTAGCAGTAACCTAAATCCTGATACAGACCTGGTTATTACGGAAGGGCCTGTTGACGACCTAGATCACTCAAGCCCAACACCAAAATATGGAAGTAAGCTTGGAATTGATGCGACCAAGAAAACCGAAATGGACGGGAGGAAAAGAACTTGGCCTCCCGACGTGATAATGTCTGAGGAAATAAAATCCCAAGTAACCAAACGATGGGCAGAATACGGTTTCTGATAGTCATGTCCAATAATTCCATTTTGTCCAAAGTACCCAATTTTTTCGATGCGATTAAATTTCAGGAATCGATTTTTGCTCTTCCTTTCGCATACATAGGAATGCTGCTCTCAATTCAAGGAATCCCAAGTTTGGAGAAATTTATATGGATAACTTTGGCAATGGTTTCTGCGAGAACAGTAGGGATGATTGCCAATCGGATTATAGATAGACATCTAGATTCCAAAAACCCACGTGCAGCACAGCGACATTTACCGCAAGGAATCCTTTCCGTTGCTGACCTCTTAATACCAGGCATATTAGCTGCCATATTTTTTATAACATGTGCTTACATGCTTAATCTTCTGGCGTTCACATTAGCACCACTGGCTTTGTTGTATTTAGTTGCCTATCCGCTTACAAAAAGATTCACTTGGGCAGCCAACTTACTACTCGGATGGGCACTTGCTATAGCTCCATCGGCTGCTTGGATTGGCACGGTTGGAAAATTGGATTGGCAACCAGTTTTACTTTCAGCTTCAGTTGCTTTATGGGCTGGTAGCTTTGACATCATTTATCACTCACAAGATGTTGTATTTCAGAAAAAAGAAAACTTGCATTCAGTTGCTACTCGCTTTGGTATCCCTTTAGCTTTCAAAATAGCTCGCAGCATGGATGTCATGGCAGTAATTTGCTTAGGCATGCTGGGAATATGGATGGGCCTAGGAGTTTTCTACTTTTGCGGCTGTGGATTATCTGCAGGATTTTTAATTTACAAATATCGGTTGGTAAGGCCGAATGATCTGTCCAAAATGGGAATGAGTTTCATGAGAATCAATGCCCTAGTATCATGTTCAATGTTGTTAGGTACAATTGGATCATTAATGAGCTAAAAACAGGACACATAGAATGCGCATCGTCGTAGGTATATCTGGAGCTAGTGGATCACTTTTGGCAGCTAAAACCATCGAAGCTCTATTGGATTACAAGATAGGCGTATCTCTTGTTGCATCAAATCCGGCCAGAATGGTTTGGCAGTATGAAATGTCCATTTCATACGGCGAAAGCATAGAAGAATGGTCATATAACGATAATTTTGAGCATTTTGCCATTGGAGACTTCAAAGCACCTATAGCGAGCGGAACATATCCTACCGATGGCATGGTTATAGTACCTTCCAGCATGGCCACCATATCTGCAGTATCAAAGGGTTTATCCGATAACTTAATAAGAAGGGCAGCTGACGTTTGTATAAAAGAAAGGAGACCGCTGGTAATTGTTCCGAGAGAATCGCCTCTTAATGCAATCCATCTTGGCAACATGAAAGACCTAGCAACTTTTGGAGTAACCATCTTACCTCCAGACCCACCCTATTATTTACCGATAAACACACTGGATGAATCGGCTGAATTCACGGCCCAGAAAGTTTTGACTTCTCTTGGTATTACTGGCCAACTTCCCAAGGAAATGCAATACAAAGGCCCAATCACATAATTTTGTTGTATTACTCTGGCCTGCAAATATAAAATGCCAATGATCAAGCGTAAATAAGGAAATATTATGATTCCGGCAATAGAGGCAGTAAAAGCTATTAACAACGTAAGGGAAGAAGAGATAGTTGTAGCTACTATGACGGCAAACAAATACTGGGAAACAGTATCAGATAATAAAGACTTGGATTTGCCTATATTTGGAGCCATGGGGAAAGCCTCATCTGTCGCATTGGGCCTCGCTCTGTCGCAACCTCAAAAAAAGATTATTGTTTTGGATGGGGATGGCAGTTTATTGATGAATCTTGGTTCTTTAGTTACAGTCGCAGGAATGGAACCTGATAACTTTGTACATTTTGTGTTTGAAGACGGTGCATATTGGACCACTGGTGGACAGCCTATCCCAGGAAAAGGAAAATTCAAGTTATCTGCCATGGCGGAAGATGCAGGCTACAAAAATTCCTATGAATTCGAAGACCTTGAAACATTGGTTAACGAACTTCCGGACGTACTAAATCAAGACGGACCTAGCTTCGTTTCAATCAAAGTAACTCATCCTGATCATGCCGGAGAACCCTTCATTGGATCAACGAAAAACGCTATGGAAAAATTATCCAAGGTTATATCAGGTAGCTAATATATGTATGATTTTCACACTCACACATTTTTAAGTGACGGAGTACTTTCTCCAATTGAACTTATAAGAAGAGCTATTGTAGTTGGTTACCAAAC
>CAYMZR010000067.1:0-11760 GCA_964394975.1 uncultured Dehalococcoidia bacterium
GACAAATTGAAGCAGTACCAAGGCCTTGATGTTGCTGCAGCCCAGAAACTAATGGCTGATGCAGGATACGCAGACGGCTCAGGATTCCCTAAGCTAGAAATGGCCTTGCGGCAAGAAACTGAGCTATTCCAAGCCACTGCTGCCGCTGTAGCCCAGCAGCTCAAAGAGAATATTGGCGTTGATGTAACTATCAACAACATGGACCGAAAAACCTACATGGCAGGCCTGAATGCCCATGACCTCAAATTTGCGATGGTTTCATACGGATTTGACTATGTGGATGCTTCTAACTTCATGGGAGTCTTTAAGACAGATGGTCGACATAACTGGAACAATGAAGAGTTTGAGAACCTGAGAATTGAAGCTGGTGCAATGGCTCTTTCTGATGACAGGTCAGCTAAGATGCTTAAGTTGCAAGAGATTCTTTCTGAGGATGTCGGCAGCGTGTTCTTCTGGTCGCAGATTCAGAACCAGTTGCACAAGCCTTACCTAAAAGGTACTTGGCGCGAGACAAATCAGGCTGGGTGGGCAGGCCTTCAGTTCCCGAACTGGAATCCCGGCTTCGGAGCCCAAAATATATATGAGGTCTATATCGGCTCGAATGTAAACGCGCACACTCGATCAGCTTACTAACCTCAAACAAAGATTCTTGCTAAAACGCAAGGAGTAGAAAAGATGAATTATGAGCGGCCTGCTCGATACATTTCTGTATCAGGTGGGCCGCTCTTTTCGGGAGGCTCAAAACGGATATACGATCAATCCGCAAACAGATACCTGCTCTTGAAAGTTGCACTTACCTCAATTGCGGAACATTCGGCCCTACACCCACCATAGTGGCAGAAGAGGCAGTAAGGCTAACTCGACTGATAGAAAGCAAAGGCCCATACGATCGGGATGTTAACGCCGAAGTATTAGCCTTATTTGAAGAATCTAGAAAAGGTTTTGCCAGCTATATAAAAGCATCTTCAGATGAAATTGCTCTGACCAGAAACGTCTCGGACGGAATTAATATTGTCGCGTCTGGTTTTGATTGGTCACCCGGAGATGAGGTTATCATTACTGATGAGGAACATCCTAGTGGTTCTCTTCCTTTTCTGAATTTATGTGAACGCTATGGGATCCAGGTAAAATTGCTCTCTTTTCAAACCAATGCAGAGCAACTTTTAAAGGATTTAGACAGCTTAATAACGAACAAGACTAAACTCGTGTTCCTCAGTCATGTTTCAACGGTAGATGGCGCTATATTACCAGCAAGAGAGGTTGGAGAATTTCTAAAATCAAAGAATATCCCCTACATGTTGGACGGCGCTCACGCGATTGGGCAATTTTCAGTTTCTATGAAAGACCTTGGCTGTGACTTTTATGCTGGCTGCGGCCATAAATGGCTCTTATGTCAACAAGGAACAGGATTTTTGTATGTTAGAAAGGATTGGATTACAAGATTGAAAACGAGCTGGGTCGGCTGGGGAATGACCGACGAGTATGACCTTGAGTCATTGTCATACACCAGTTTGAATACTGCCCAGCGTTTTGAATTTGGTACACGGTATTGGGCAACCCACGCGTCGGCGGTTAAAGCTCTAGAATTTCACAACAACATTGGCCCTCAAAATATCTATGATAGAAGTCACCACCTGGCAGACCAATTAAAAAGACGTTTGGTTGATATACCAGGTATTGACATTAAAACACCAATGTCCAGCAAGGACACTACAGGAATCGTCGCCTTTTCTACAGCTGGTCTTAACCACCCAGATCCAGGAAATTGGTTGTGGAAGGAACATAGAATTCTAACGGCACATAACCCAGAAGCAAAATCAATGCGAATAGCCGCCGCCTTTTATCTATTGGAGGATGAAATAGATTTGCTTGCAGACAAATTATCAGAACTTGCGTCTTAACATAAATCAAGAGAGAATCTCCGCATGATTAGATATTCTTTAGGAAGATTATTGGGACTCTTGGGATCTGTTTTGATCATTTCCCTAATACTGTTTATCGCCGTTAGATGGCTGCCAGGCACACCTTGGAATGAAGCTGAAATACCACTACAGGGTGCGGCAAAAGAAAATATGATGCGGAAATATGGGTTAGATCAACCCGTCCACGTGCAGTATGCAAAGTATCTATGGAATCTTCTGCATTTAGATTTGGGAAATTCTTTCATATATAAAACCGATACTGTATGGCAAACAATTGCTAGGGGCTGGCCCGCGACAGCGAAAATAGGGGCTTTTACCCTGTTAATAGCTTTTTCCATAGGAATTCCTGTAGGCATATTGGCAGCGCTCCGCCAAAATAGTCTGCTTGACTACATTGTTACTTTTCTAGCTACAACTGGAATCACCGTTCCAAATTTTGCGGTAGCTGTTTGGTTAGTTATGTTTGTATCTGTAAAGATGGATCTTCTGCCAACCCAAGGTTGGGGCACTTGGCAACACATTGTTTTGCCCGTAGTCGCTTATTCCTTGGCACCTACAAGCCTCATAGCGCGATTTACCAGAGTTAGTATGCTTGAAGCCATGAGATCAGACTATATTCGGACGGCAAGAGCCAAGGGTTTGGCTGAACCTGTGGTGATAATGCGTCACGTGTTCAAGAACGCTTTAATCCCGATTATTACTTTAGTGGGCCCTTTAATTCCAAATCTTATGACGGGAAGTATTTTTATAGAAAACACTTTTGGGGTACCGGGAATTGGTCGGCATTTCGTCACCAGCATTTTTGACAGGGACTACCCAGTCATTATGGGTATTTTCATGCTTGTGGCCGTTTTATTCGGGTTAACTTATTTCATCAGTGACATCTTATATACATGGGCAGACCCTCGAGTGCGACTAACGGACCGTAAAACATGACCAGTCTTAAAGAAGCTGAAGAAAAAGGCCAAAAGAGGCGGAAAGCCAATTTTATGTGGCGTTTTAGGCGCAACAAGTTAGCTGTTATAGGTCTTTGTGTCGTCTTTATTTGCTTATTTATAGCTATCTTTGCAAATTTTTTGGCACCAACACCTTACGATGTAGGAAATCTAACGGAAGCAAGACAACCACCTAGCTGGAGTCATGTATTTGGCACAGATGCAGTCGGTAGAGATTATTTGAGTAGAATAATATACGCCACAAGAACGTCGATCATAGTGGCTTTAGGGGTACAAGTCATAACCCTAAGTATTGGAATAAGCTTGGGTACTCTCGGTGGTTATCTTGGTGGCTGGGTTGACCAGATTGTCGTCAGGATAATAGAAATCGCAACTGGTATTCCTGCACTCTTAATTGCAATGTTTATTATGGGATTACTCGGCCATTCAATGTGGAATGTCATATTTGCCTTGGGAATCTCAGGTTGGGTTGTAGAAACACGTATAACCCGAGGCCAATTCTTGGCTTTTAAAGAGAGAGAATTCGTCATTGCAGCCCAAGCAATTGGGGCAAATAGGTTTAGAGTAGCATTCAGGCACATTTTCCCTAATATCATACCCATTTTGGCAGTATTGTTGGCATTCCAAGTGCCGGCAGTGATTTTCAACGAAGCCGGACTTAGCTTTCTGGGTCTCGGGATTGATGAGCCTGTTCCTAGCCTAGGAAAAATGATTTCAACCAGCCTTGGTTATGTCCGAACATACTGGCATATGGGTTTATTTCCTAGCTTAATGATAGCCATTATCACCATGGGTTTCACATTTGTAGGTGATGGTTTAAGAGACGCCTTGGACCCTACAATGAACAGGTAGTAAGCTAGTATTGTTAATTATTTTATCTTTAGCGCTTCACTAGGTTAGGTACTATAAGGTTATTCTTATTTTAACAACAATAAATGGCTGGATTTTTCCTTCGATATAACATGCAAAAGGTTTATTTAAATGGTTCAATTTGAAAAAGAAACAATTGCTCAGCAATGGCAATCACTAGATATAGAAAGCGATTTGCTTTCGGATGCGGCTAGGAGTATTGGTGCAGGAAGTGCCACCGATGCTGGTCGGTTTTGGAGGCTTCCCACAGAACACCCAGACCCTATTGTTTTAGCCGGTGGTATTCCAGATGATACCGCCCTTCCTACAAAAGATTTAATTGAAAGCTTCTCAAAATCAATAGGGGATAATTTTAGTGATTCCCTTATGTACGGTGGATGGTTTGGCTATGAAGGTTTGCGCCAATTAATTGCCGACAGGCAAAATAAAATAGAAGGCACGACTCTTCTACCTGATAACATCATCATGCACAATGGAAGTTCAGGCTGTTTAGAAAACGTCTGTAAGGCTTTTGTCGGTCCTGGAGACATTGCAATTGTTGAATCTCCCAGTTATTCAGGAACTGTAAGAGCCATTAGAGGATTTCAGGCAGAGGTAATTGAAGTTCCGATGAATAAAGAGGGAATTGATCCTGATTTGTTTAGAGAAACGGTCGAATCGTTAGTGGCTAAAGGAAAAAAAGTAAAACTTTTTTATACTATCCCTGATTACCATAACCCTATGGGTAATGTGACGACATTAGAAATCAGGAAATCAATTCTCGAAATATGCGCGGAATACAAGATTCTTATAGCCGAGGATGCTGCCTACACTGAACTTTATTTCGATACTCCTCCTCCTCCGTCGTATTATTCACTGGCTGATGGCCATGGTGTCATTAAAATGTGCAGTTTTAGCAAGATACTAGCTACTGGGTTAAGATCTGGTTGGATACAGGCCAGAGATGAACTTGCAGAACCCTTAACCAAAGTGAGGTTCGATATGGGCAATAGCCCATTAGTTCACTATGCTCTTGCCGATCTAATAGAATCGGGAAAACTTGACAAGCACATAGTGACTATGCGGGATTTATACAAATCCAAATGCAGAACAATGATTGATTCTCTTAAAAAACACTGTGGTCCATATATTGAACTAGAGGAACCGGAAGGGGGTTACTTCCTTTGGGTCAACTGTACTCAAACCAAAGCAGTCGACTTAATTCAGGCAGCTGCAGAAGAGGGTGTTGTTTTTCCTTTAGGATCTATCTTTTATGTCGACAGCTCATTAGACGATTCTCATTTCCGTCTGGCTTTCACCCGTGCTCCGTTTGAACATCTTGAGGAGGCTGGCAAAAGAATTGGTAAGGCCTTCGAAAAGGTTTTAGATATTCAGAATTAGCTGCAATTAATAAATTTCCATTATAAAATATGGTGTTACCGATATGATTATTGGCGTTCCAAAAGAAATAAAACCTGATGAAAACAGAGTCTCTTTGCCTCCAGATAAGGTGGAGGTTTTAGTAACAGATGGGCACAAAGTCTTAGTTGAATCAGGAGCAGGACAAGGCTCTCGTTTTTCAGATGATAATTACCTTTATGGTGCAGGTGCCACTATAGTCACAGATGCTGCCGAAATATACGATTCTGCCGAAATTATAGTCAAAGTTAAAGAGCCTCAGCCAAGTGAATTTGACTTAATTCAAGAAGGTCAGACGATATTCACCTATCTCCATTTGGCTGCCGAACCAGAATTGCTTAACTGCTTGTTGGAAAAAAAAGTAACCGGAATTGCCTACGAAACTGTTGAAGATAGCAAAGGCCGATTGGGATTACTTCATCCAATGAGTGAAATAGCCGGCCGGTTAGTATCGCAGGTTTCAGCTCGTCTGCTTACAAACATAGAAAACGGAGTAGGAAAACTACTTAGTGGCGTGCCTGGTTCTGGAAGCTGTAGCGCTTTAATAATTGGTGGCGGTACCGTTGGTCTGAATGCTGCAATGGCTTTAATGGGGGCAGGAGCTAACGTGACTGTCGCCGACATCAATCTGGACAGAATCAGGGAAATCGACACCCTTACGGGCGGTCAAATCAAAACTGTCTATCCGACACCAGCAGTCTTAGCAGAAAAAATTAGCCATTCAGAGGTGGTGGTGGGTGCTGTTTTGGTACCTGGCGCAAAAGCCCCAAGAATAGTTACTCGTGACATGATAAAAGATATGATGTCAGGAGGTGTCATCATAGACGTGGCTATTGATCAAGGTGGCTGTGTTGACGACATCAAGCCTACATCACACCAAAACCCTACTTACGTTCAAGATGACGTCATACACTATGCTGTCACTAACATGCCAGGAATAGTCGGCCACACAGCGAGTGTTTCACTTTCAAATGCCACCCTGCCATATGTGCGATCCCTCGCATTAAATGGGGTGCAAAAAGCTCTGACTGCAGATCCCAGCCTCGCGAGAGGCGTAAACACCTTAAGCGGACACATAACACACCATGCCTTAGCAGAAAGTCTAAGTATGGCTTTCGAAGATCTAGAGGAAATGCTTTCGTGATTTCCAATACTACCTAGGGAATAAAGAAAAGGAATAAGTACATGGTATCGGCGACCGTTTGCAATATTAAACAGGAAACCCCATCTACAAAATCCTTTGATTTAGTCCCGACAAGTAGCCAAATTCATTTTTTGCCAGGACAGTGGATTGATTTTTCTATTCTAATAAATGGTCATCGAGAAGTGGCAGGATATTCTATTACTTCAAGCCCTACCCATAAAACGTCAATATCGCTTGCGGTAAAGGATATCAGCAATGATTTGGTAACTCGATACATTCATGATTCTATGGTAAATGGAGATATAGTATCTCTCAGTATTGGGGGAACATGTACATACAGTCTAGATAAAAAGAACACCCTATTACTTGCTGGAGGGATAGGTATAACTCCTTTAGTAAGCATTTTCAAATATATTGGAGAAGCTACCGATCACAAAGCTTTGATTTTTCACAGCGCATCTTCTTCGAAGGAGTTTCTTTTTCAAAAGGATATAAAGGATCTTTGTTCGCAGTACCCTAAACGTCTTTGCTACAAACAGACCATCTCAGACAAGTGTCAACAGACAAGCAATACTGGTTTTGGCAGAATTACGAAAGATACTTTGCAGATGTTGTCTTTATCTTGTTTTGATACAGTTTTTTTGTGTGGCCCGAATGAATTTATCAGTGATCTTTCAAAATGTTTAATTGAACTTGGTTTTGATGAAAATCAGATCCTCTATGAAAAGTGGTGGTAGTTTTCAATTGATTCCTTAAAAGGTATCCTCCCTGTTTATTGTTCAGATTTAGAGGAACACGAATTCTGAATTTCTGACTCTTCCACGGCTTTTTTTTCTTCAAGTTTCGTTTTTTCTTTTCTTTTCTGGGCCATCCTTCCAATAAATTCGAAGGCATCTGTGGACTGTGTTGGCACTTCTTTGTCTTTTTTGGGCATTAGTTAGATACGCACCTTTGGCAATTTGGAGGTGGAGCCGACGGTCAGGTTCGAACTGACGACCTGCTGTTTACAAAACAGCTGCTCTACCACTGAGCTACGTCGGCGTGGGTGTTTGCTACTAAGAGTCTAACTCAATAATAGTAATTGCGCTAAGAGAAGTCGATATCATTTTAATAGACTGATATTATTGGTTTCCTATTTTCTTAAATACCCTCTGTCGTGTAAATTATGTTACTGATATATCCAATTATTCAGGAAATTTAATCAAACTGAAATGAGTGCCGAAATAATAGTCTATGGAGCCCAGATAATAACCGGGCTAGCTACTCTAGTTGTTGCTTTCGTTCTAGTTTTCCAGCTTAAGCAACAACGGTTGGTAGCACAACGAGAACTCGTATTGGATATTAATAAACAACGACAAGATCTGGCTATTGCTGTTGCCAACAATCCCGATTTATCAGACATAAATTTTAGGGGTGGTCACGATTTCGGAGATCTGCATAACCAATCAGAAAGAATTCGATTCAACAGAATGTTTGCTGCGGAAATGAGCTTAAGTAATATAGCCCAGGAATACGCTGATTTACTGCATGTAGATCCAGACTTAGCGTTGAAAACAAGCTTTGCTCTCTTTCCCGGTAGGCGTAAATTTTACAAAGAGAGCTTGATACGGTTTACCCTTCCAGCTCCGTTTGTTGAAAAAGTGGATACCTACATAAAAGAAATTGAAACTAATGCAGGGGAAGATGGCCAGGATCTATCAGTTCTTGACTCTCAACCCAAAAGTTCTTAGTGTTGGAGGTAAAAAATGGACTTCCTTAGATATTCTCCTGAAAATAACATTGAAATTGGGGCCAAGGTACCAGATTTTATTTTGGTCGACCGTGAGGACAAAACCTTAAGGCTCAGTGATCTCGCAGGGTCTCCAGCCGTTCTTTATTTCTACCCTAAAGACGGTACTTCTGGCTGCACAGCTGAAGCATGTGACTTCCGAGATGTCTACCATGATTTTTTGGAATTAGATTGTCCCGTCTATGGAATAAGTCCCGACAACTTTGAATCGCATCAAGAAATGACCCAAGAACATAGCTTACCTTTTGATTTATGTGTAGATCCTGACCTAGGTATGATAAAAAATTATGGGGTGTGGGGTGAGTTTCAATTAAACGAAAAAGAAGCAGAGTATGCTAGAACCTTCGGGTTCGATATAGATGACTCGCTTAAAGTTTGGTCCGTAGTTCGGTGCACATTCCTTATAGACAAAGATGGGATTTTGGTACACAAGTGGATGAATGTGAATTTCCGCGGTCACGCTAGCAGCGTAAGAGACCAGCTTCATAAATCCTTCAAATTTGACATAGCTTTTTAAGAAATTCCCTCACGCTGGGCTGACTAATCCCATTCCCACTCCACAGTCCCGATGCGAACTGTGTCTCCTTCAGATATACCCGCATCTTCTAAAGCTTTCACAACCCCCGTTTTCTGCATATGTTTGTAGAATTGCATTCTGGCAAGCCAGTCTTCGTAATCTATTCTCTGTGCAATTCTTTCGACCCCTGGTGCCTGGACGACATATACTCCATCTTCTTGATAGATAGAGACACCCCTGCGTCTCGGTTCGGGCCGTAACACAGGGATACTTGTTTCCTGTGAATCAACAGAAAACTCGGAAGAAATTGAACTCGGTTGCTCAGTTAGAACCTGAACGACCTCGTCCATCATCGACCCAACACCTTCTCCAGACACAGCTGAAATTAAATGAAATTTCCAAGCATCTTCACCCATAGAATCCCTTAGGTCTTCGGCCAAAACACTCACCTCATCTAAATCAACCTTGTTAATAGCCAAAATCTGAGGTTTCCCGATTAGGCCTTCGTCAAACAGTGCGAGTTCCTTATTAATCTTATGGAAATCTCCACTGGGATCTTCAGAGGTTCCATCGACAAGGTGTATCAGAACCCGGGTTCTTTCTATGTGGCGAAGAAATTCATGGCCCAGACCAATACCTTCGTGGGCACCTTCAATTAACCCAGGAATATCAACCATTACAAAATCTTTATCCCGGTGCTCCACTATTCCAAGGACGGGATCAATTGTCGTAAAGGGATAGTTGGCGATCTTTGGACGAGCAGCTGTGAGAAAAGTTATAAGGCTAGATTTCCCCGCGTTTGGAACCCCAATTATCCCAACGTCAGCGATCAATTTCAGTTCTAGCCTCAAAGATGCCTTTAGACCCTCTTCTCCGGCCTGGGCTATTACAGGATATTGACTTGTTGAAGAGGAATATTTAACATTCCCATAGCCGCCCCTACCCCCTGGTGCGGCCATATATTCTTCTCCAGAAGTTAATATGTCAGCGACCAGGCTACCCCTTTCATTTATAATTTGAGTTCCTACAGGAACCTTAATTACAACGTCATCCCCATCTTTTCCATGTTTCTTTGCTTTGGCACCGTTTTCTCCATTGCCCGCAGAGAAATTCCTTTGGTATCTAAAATCTATCAATGTGTTCTCGTTGTGATCTCCAACGATTATTATATTTCCCCCTCTTCCCCCATCACCGCCATCAGGTCCTCCTCTAGGAACAAATTTTTCATGGCGGCCACTAATAGCTCCATCTCCCCCATTGCCACTTGTTATTTGGATTACTACACTATCTATCATTTAATTCATTCCAAAAGGTTTAGGTAATAATACTAATAATAATGATGTTTATTTAGTGGAAATATAGTTACATTAGACGGTGGATATAATGGAATTTTATCACGGATATTAGTGGAAACACTGTTGATTGTATTGAAATTCTGTGGATGGCTTCTGGGGAGTTAAAACGCTGTGGACAATAGTTGCTTTTCGTCACCAGTTGGTCCTCTTGCTATTAACTAAATGGACATATAATTGGCCTAACTGTCCACAATCAATGTGGAAGATATTTTTTGGAGAAGTACGATTCTTAAACGTTGAGGAGATAAATGGAAGAAATGGCACCTTATATTAAAAACAAAACAGTAGTAAGCGAGATGTTCAGTGAAGCGAACCTCTTTCAGTCGTATTTGGATGTGGAAGCAGCATTGGCCAAAGCGCAAGCGAGTCAAGAAATTATTCCAGCGACCGCTGCCGAAATAATTTCTAAGAAGGCAAAACTCGAGTTGCTGGACATACAAAACATTTATGATGGATTAGATAAAACGGGACACCCTCTCGTTCCTTTAATTTGGGAGCTGGATAGAGTGTGTGGAGAAGAAGCGGGTGGATATATACACTGGGGTGCGACAACTCAAAACATTACGCAAACGGGAAAACTTTTATTAATCAAAAAATGTCACAACAGGTTCCTAGAAGATCTTGGAAATTTACTTCACATACTTGGAAATCTGGCAGATAAAACCAAAGATTATGCTATGCCAGGTAGAACTCATGGTCAGCATGCTGTTCCTGCAACTTTCGGATATAAAGTCGCAGTGTGGATAGATGAGTTAATACGGCATGTTGACCGTTTGAAAGGAAGCGAAGAACGTGTTTTTGTAGCTATGTTGGGAGGAGGAGCTGGAACAATGGCATCTGTGGGCCTGGAAGGCCTTGAAACGCAAAGATTGATAGGTGAAGAACTGGGATTAGGTTCGATGACAATGCCCTCTAGGGTGATAGGGGACCACCTTACCGAATATATTACGATTCTTGCTATGCTCGCTGCCACGGCCAGTAAAATGTCGAGAGAGATATATACCATGATGAAGCAGGAATTTGGTGAAGTGGAAGAACCCGTTCCCCTGGGCGCTGTTGGATCATCAACTATGCCTCAGAAACGAAATCCTCGTTTATGCCAAGATGTCGTTGCCTGGGCTTCAGAAATACGGACATTTGTCCCGATGTCTTTGGAGGCTATGCAAACAGAGCATGAGGCGGATAAAACCACCAGCATGATGATAAATTCGGCCATTGACAGGACATGTGTTTTGATGGGCCAAATAACAAACGGATTGATTGAAATATTCTCTGACCTTAAAGTATTTCCAGAAAGGATGAGACAAAACCTTGATCTCAGCGGAGGGTTGATACTTTCGGAGAGAATCATGCTGGAATTAGGTCGTAAAATGGGTCGGCAGAAAGCCCACGACGCAGTGTATGAGGCAGCCCAAAAGTCTGTTAATGAGAACAGGCCATTCACTGAAACACTACAAGAGGAACCTGAAGTGGCTAGCCAATTAACAAAAAATGAAATATTAGGATTATTGGATCCGGAACAATACACTGGCCTGTGTTCACATTTTGCGAAAGTGTTTTCGATTAAAGCGGAGCAAAAAAGTAAGGAACTAATTGGTAATTAGAAGGCTATATTTTTATTGGTAATTGCTTTGGAATCACGCCTGCCTTTCTTAGCTGATCAATTTTTTCTGTGCTTATACCCAACTCTTTTAGTACGGCGATAGTGTCAGCGCCAAAAATAGGTGGAAAAACATCTTCCAGAGGAGTCTTAGACATATTAACGGGATTCCCCGACCAAGTAGTTTTGCCCCATGAGGAATTGATTTC
>CAYMZR010000068.1:0-11659 GCA_964394975.1 uncultured Dehalococcoidia bacterium
TGTGGTTTTCCAAGTATGGAATTGTATCAAACCAATCTTCTGTCTGTGGTTTTACATCCCTATCTATGGACTGACTGATACAATTTTATGACTTTAACTTATATGAGTGTCGCGATCTTCGTACGAATAAATTTGTGTTAAATATGAAAATTTTTCGCCTACTCCTTATAAAATTGATCCTCCTATTAATAATGACTTTGATAGCTTGCGATAAAAGCAGCTCAATTCAATCTAGTACTGAACAATCCTCATCAAATCCTGAAATTGCACCTGCTAGTACCGCAACGAAAGTTGACATCAGTCTTGTCGATGAAAGGTTGGCCGACCCTAAAGACATTACCGACAGAAAGGCTGTATCAAATCCTACACCTACACCTGTCACTGTTCCCATGCAATTCGAAAATTCTGGTCCGTGGATAAATCCCAGCCCCTTTACATCTGAAGGGCAACAAAACGGAGTGGTTTTAGTAGACTTTTGGACATACAGCTGTGTTAATTGCATTCGAACCCTACCTCACCTAAAAGAATGGCACTCAAAATACGAAGACCAAGGATTGACTATTATTGGTGTTCATAGTCCCGAATTTGAATTTGAAAAAATCCCAGAGAATGTCTCAATTGCGGTAAAAGAATTTGGAATAGAATACCCAGTTGTTTTAGACAACGATTTAAAAATATGGAAATCGTTCAGTAATCGATATTGGCCAGCAAAATATCTTCTAGATAAAGATGGGATAATCCGATACACACACTTTGGGGAAGGACAATACCAAGAAACTGAATCTGCAATCCGTATGTTGCTAACAGAAACTGGCGTTGAGTCATCTATGTTACCTGAAATTAGTATTGCCCTAACATCGCCGGAATCATCTGAAATTCCAAGAAGCCAACAAACGATGGAATTATATTTGGGAACTGATAGAAATTACGCGTTTAATCTTTTCCAGCAGCCATATATAGGAAATGAACAATATTATGAAAATATTCGCTCCAATGATTGGCAAAAAGAAGCCAATTTTAAGAAGCCTTCACGAAGGAAAAAAGACAGAATATATCTAACTGGTTTGTGGCTGAAAGAAAAGGAAAGTATTCTTCATGGTCGAAATACCGATGACTATACTGATTTTATCTCTCTTATATTTTCAGCCACTGAAGTGAATGTGGTCTTGGGAAAGTATAACGAACCTTACAAAGTTATGATCACATTGGAAAATAATCCTTTAAAACAATCAGAGGCAGGTACGGACGTGGATTTTGACCAATCAGGTAACAGTTTTATTTTGGTCAATGACTCCAAGATGTATAACATCATCAAACTCAAAACATTTGATACTCGTGATTTGAAATTAAGTTCCAATTCAATAGGGTTTTCTGTGTACTCATTTACATTTGGCTCAGACCCTAGAAAACAGTAACTCCATGACTCACGGCAAGGGTCTTTCCTTTCTCTTGGTTGTTATAGGCCTAATCGGCTTTCTTATGTCCTGCAGTAACTCAGGGATAGTTTTATACGAACATCCACTTAAAGGCCCACTATCAGAGCATGGGAATCAGGTCATTTTAGCAACTACAGACCTAAGCATAGGAGAAAATCGATTCTCCTTTCTGGTTTTATCCCAAACAGGTTTCATCAAAACTAAGTATGCAGAAGTTGTATTTTACCCACCTTTGAGTAAGTCCAATCCAATAAAAAATACTGTCCCATTTATATATTGGGGTGAAGTAGACAGAGGTTCTTTTGTCACTCATGTGAATTTCCCATACGAAGGAAAATGGGATCTCGTCGTTAATTTAATCGACGACGATAAGAAAATATCAATGAAGTCGTCCTTTCCAGTGCAGAAAACAAGTATAGCCCCTGGTAAAGGTGAGAAAGCACCAAGATCTAAAAATAAAACTTTGTCTAATGTTGACGATATGAAAGAATTATCGACGGGTGATTTAATAGAACCTGAACTTTACAGATACTCAATTGATGAAAGTATCAAAAGTGGAAGACCTACAGTGCTTACTTTTTCCAGTCCGGCATTTTGCAAAGATGAAACGTGTGGACCGCAAGTACGGGTTCTCGCTGAATTGCACAAACATAAAAGCGATTCAGCTAACTTCATTCACGTAGAAATTTATGATAATCCTGTTGAGTTGCAAAACGGTTCTCAGGCAGGAATATACTCAGAACCATTCAACAAATGGGATTTGCCTAGCTCTGAATGGACGTTCATCATAAGCTGTTCAGGAGAAATCTCTGCGAGATATCAAGGGTTTGTGTCAATTGCAGAGCTTGATGAAGCTTTAATGGCTTCACTGCTTGCACACCAATTTAATCCGTCCTGCTCTCCCTAGCTGACCCTCTAGAAGCAAGGACACCGGGCATCGAAGCTTGTATTTTACAGGTACACGTCAAACGGTATGCCGTTTAAGACTGTGAGTAGCTAGGATGCTTTCCTACCAGTACAAAAAACTTACTGAATTTATCTTCCTAAGCGTTTCCCCATCGATGAGTTATTGAATTGGGTCCTAAGCGTATCTCCAAGCTCAACCCAAGCAGCATCAGGCGTATCTGACAATGTATCAGGATTGTCAATGAACCCCTGCAATTCATCATCCGCTATATTAAATGCAACTCTAATTTCTTCACGAGTCTGACCTGATACCACAGCAGAATTATGGATTAAAGCAATAACCATCAAATCATGGGCAGCCCAGTTGCCAGCCTGGTTATTTGGTGGTCCCATGCTAGTCTTATCAACTCCAGAATGCCAAAGACCCATAGCATGTCCAAACTCATGGGTTAAGGTGTGTCTGGATCCCATTTGTTGGTCTGATACACGAATGAAACCCCACCCTGTCGCAAGGTTCCCCGAACCCCACTGATCCGAAAATCCACCAGATGGTCCGGATGTATTGCAATACTGGTCAATAGTCTCATTTATGAACTCAGTGCATGAAAGCAAGTGTATCGGCAACGTGACTTCTGAAATGTTATTTGCCCAAGCTATATCTAAATCAGGAGCTACGACTGCCAGGACTTCAATGTAATCCCGCATTGTTTCATAGTCATCAGATTTGACGTCCCCAAAAAGACCAACCCTCAGAGTAGCCGGAGGCTTCTTTACAAAATAACCTTCAGCATTATTTACACGGACTTCTCCATAATTATCGTCATAGTTACTCTGCGATGTAGCTAAGAATAAACCCTGAGCCGTAGATGATGGTATTGAAAATGGCTTGTATTTGTCCGTGTCCGGGATAGCGTTGCCGGGTATAGACAATGCCGCGCTTGGATAAAAATCATCGCTACGGGTAAATTGTTCAGTTATTGTAGTTGAACATGAATTACCATCTGATCCTTTCCCTGATACAGCTATGTTTAGATCCAACTTGAATGGCGTTTTCCCCGCAGGTATAGCCACGACATGTATTCCTTTATTTATATCAAGTCCTATCCTGGTATATTCATGGAAAGCAAAGCCTAAAGATTGATTTTTAAGATTAGAATGTGTCTGCCCAGCCATAGCAGGCAAGAAATCCAGATTTAAATTCACAACAGACTTGCTTCCTGGAGTTTCAGTCGATGAAAGAAACAGTGAGCCGTTATCAATCGCATAACTTGAATCCCAACCACATGCCGAGAAACTAGTAAAAAGGTCAGCGCTCGGAAGAGGAATAGGGGTCGCAGTCGGTGGCACGGACGTGGCAGTCGGTGGCACGGACGTGGCAGTCGGTGGTACTGACGTGGCAGTCGGTGGCACGGACGTGGCAGTCGGTGGTACTGACGTGGCAGCCGGTGGTACTGATGTCGCAGCCGGTGGTATAGCAGCTACAACTTGGGGCTCTACGGATTCAGAGCTACAACCTACTATCCAAAGAGATAGTGACAACAAACCTATCAGAAAAAAATAACGGTTCCGTCGCATGATCACACTTACACATCTCATTAATACTAATTTATAATAATTTCTGCCCTACCATACCAATAGGTGATTAATAGAGTCAAAAATAACTATTGACAGCTAGACGGTAGTAATGCTGCTCAGCACCTGAGCAGTATTAAAAATGGTGTGCACTCATCAAAAGTTATAACTGAAAATTTGATAACCCCTTTGTGTTACTACAAAATGTGTTATTAATATTTATCCTTAATTTTCCTTACGTGGAGCCTAAGTAATGTCACAAGATATAGAAAAGGTCCTTATAACCGGGGCTACGGGGTATGTTGCAGACCAAATGCTCGCCTTTATGAAAGAACAGTATGAGACAGTTCTAGTAGATACCAGAGAATTAAACAGACGCGGAGAACCCATAGAAGGGGTAAACATCGTAGACCTGATAGATCCTGACAGGGACAAATACTCTCATCTTTTCGAAGGAGTCGATGCCGTAATACACCTTGCTTACAAAAGACGATCAGGAGATCCACTAGATCATTTCAATGACGAAAAACAAAACGTAGAAATGGCATACAACGTCTTTAGATCCTCCTATGATGCCGGTGTCCAGAGAGTTGTAATGGCAAGTTCAAACCATGCAGCGGACTGGTACGAACATGCCTTAATACACAACGGAGATTTGGATGTAGTAAGACCCTATGATCTGCCGCTGTCAGATAATTTTTATGGGTGGGCAAAAGCGACCTATGAACATATGGGCTTCTTGTTCGCGAGTGGAGGTATGGGAGAAGGAGGTGATGGGGCCTCTAGTAATGCTGCAACTGGAAACCTTCTTGCGGGAAATCTAAACACTAGTCGGAAAATGGGTGTCGTCATGGTGAGAATCGGAGCTCCTCGTGATATCGAAACAGAGATGTACAGAGGAAAACAGGCTGCCTACAAAAGAGATCTTGGCGCTTATATAAGTCCTAGAGACATCACACAACTCTTTCACAAAGCCATGGAAACCAAAAATATAGATAATGAATATGGAGTTCCCTGGCAGGTGGTTTACGGTATAAGCAACAACACTCGGGCTTTTTGGTCCCTTACTAGCGCTAGGAAAGTATTGGATTACGAACCTGAAGACGACTCTGAAATTACATTTAGATCTGGAATCAACGAGATCCTTAACGATTCAGGTAGAGTGGGCCCTATAGACGCTTAAATATTTGCCCTTCTAGATCTTTCCCATCAGAATATCTCTTGAGGTTTTCTACAGCAAAATCTGCTCGTTTCCGCATGGTGCCATCAGTACCTGCCACTGTATGAGGTTGCACTATCACATTGGGTAATTTATAGACCGGTAGATCAAATTCAGGAGGCTCTTTTGCAAATGCATCCAGTCCTGCACCGGCTATTTTTTTATCCCTGAGGGCATCGTATAAGGCATCCTCATCTATAAGACCACCTCGAGCAACATTAATCACATAGGATGTAGGTTTTAAAAGACCAACCCTTCTCTTATCGATTATGTGTTTCGTATCTTCAGTTAAATGGAGATGCACAGACAAAAAATCACAAGCCTCTATGGCCTCATCAAGATCTTCGGATCCTCCCAGGAAATGAGGCTGTATCTCATCTATGATTTCCTGTTCGATCGGCCGAACATCAATGGCATTGATTTTCATACCAAAAGCTTTAGCTCTACGTGCAAGTTGCTGCCCGCTAGCACCAAAACCCACAATTGTTAAAGTTCTACCTTCTACTTCAAGGCCATTGGCACTGAAAACCGTTCCAGCATAAAACTGATCAGCCGCATTTCCATAGTCATGAGCAAGCATGAGAATAAACATCATAGCCCCTTCTGCTAGGGACACACTGCTTAAATGGCCTGGGCAATGAGCAAGTATCATCCCTTTCGTAATAATTCGCTCCACCTCGACATGATCTAAGCCATTTGTCTGAACCTGTATATATTTGATCCCTGCTTTTGCCGCAACATCCACTAATTCTGGTTCTATATTTCCTCCGAGGTCTACAATGACTTCCCTACCCGTCAACTGTGACATCGCATCTTTTGATCTATCAAATATTTCAGTGTCGAATTCTTTGAGCAAGATTTCAGGTAAGTACTGATGCCTCTCTTCGACGCTAACGATGGGGTGTGGCAAATATGAAACCTTCAATTTGCTCATCTGTCATACCTCCTCAAAGTACCAATCAAAAACAACATATTCATAAATTACCAAACAGGGCCCTATCGTACATAAAATCAAAAGCTCTAGCGAGATGACAAGTTGGTCTTATGCCGATATCCTACCCCCAATTAAGAGATCTACATTGATTGATAATTAAAAGGATGGTCAAATGCCAGAATCTACACTAACGATCGATTGCCAGGTACATGCCTATGAAAAGGACAGCCCATCACGACCATGGCAGGGATTCTTACAAGGTCCTGATGAAGTAACAGGCGATGATATGGTCGCAGCAATGGATTCGGTCGGTGTCGATGGAGCGATCCTAATATCCCCGAAGAGCCTATATGCATATGACGCCAGTTACGCACTAGAAGTGTATGCGAAACATCCTGATAAATTTGGCTTAGTTAAGCCTTTTGACCCTGAATCTGAAGCGGTAGGTGAAGAAGTTGAAGAATGGGCGGCGACTCCTGGAGTGGTTGGAGCCCGCATAATGTTAAGGCCACATGAGTTTACTGAATATGAGCCAGGTCTAAGTAGTATTCTTGATGTAGGGGCCAGAGCGGGGATACCGATAAACATTATGTGCTCTGGTAATCTTGATTTATTCAGCCAACTGGCAGATAAACACCCTAACACCCGGATGGTAATCGACCACCTGGGAATCCCACAGCCTCATCTTCCTCCAGTACCGGAAGATCCATTTGCTGATTTAGACAAAGTAGTATCGCTCGCGAAACATGACAACGTCGTTATAAAAATATCGGGTGCTGGAACTTTATCTCATGAACCATTCCCTTATGCTGATATCTGGGAACCCCTTAGCAAAATATTCAATGCTTTTGGCCTAGATCGATGCCTATGGGGAACGGACTGGACAAGGGCAGTTGAGCTTTTGACCTACAAGGAAGGAGTTGAAGCTTTTAGAGTCACAGATTCACTATCTGATTCAGAAAGAAAAATCCTTATGGGTGGTAGCCTGTCTAAAATCTATAAATGGGGCCCAAAGAATTAAGCTTAATTTCATATCCAGTCGTAAGCTAAAACGACAACCATAAATCTTTTTCTAGTGGTTCCCAGTATTCCACAGTGACTGACTCAATAATGAAATGATCGTACGGATCTACTGATTTATATTCTTCGTAAGGCCCGTCCCAGTTCTTCCTGCGTTCCTTATAGGAATCATGTCCTTCCAGAGAATGGAATTCAAAATTCATAATATATCGACCAGTAGGCATTCCCAGGGAATCAAGTTGACGAAAATACCTAGCAGACTTCCATTCTGGAAATAGTTTATCGTGATTTCTTTCTACAAATGAGAACCAATTCCTAATGATCTCGTCGTGGTCATGCTGATGACCTGGTTTTATTTCCCAGCTTTCAACTTCTATGAAACTCAAACTTATAGTGCTCCTGACAAGCATTGATCTGACATAATATTAGAACAAATTCTGGTGTAAGGGATCAAATGGTACAGTTTAGTATAGCAATCAGTGGTGATCGAGAGATCGAAGAGTATATCTCCATAGCAAAAATCGTAGATGAATCCTCTTTCACTAACTTAAGCATTTACGACGACCTTATGTTCAAACCTGCCTGGCCAATACTTAGCGTTATTGCTGTAAACACAGAAAGAATAAGAATCGGTCCAGCAGTGTTAAACCCATATCTAACCCATCCAGCGGTGATCGCAGCCAATATTTCTGTCATTGATGAAATATCTAAAGGTAGGGCATTTATTGGCATAGGAAAGGGAGCTTTTCTAGATTTCCTAAACATAAATTCAAAAAAACCTATTACCGCAGTAAAAGAGGCTATAGAGATAATACAAATTCTCACAAGAGGCATCAAAAAGCCTTTCCATGGCACAGTTTTTTCTTTAAAGGACGGGGCCTTTTTCCGATGGAATACTGACTATAGGACAATTCCAGTAATGGTTGGCACCTGGGGCGAAAAGATGTCTACTTTAGCCGGAGCAAAGGCGGACGAAGTAAAAGCAAGCCCTCTTTGGAACAGTGAATATGCCAAAATCCTACGAACTAATATAGATCAAGGCGCTGTATCTGCCGGAAGAATACCAAGTGAAATTAATTTGACTTTGGGTGTATTAACATCGGTCCATAATGATTCCGAGGTTGCTAGAGAATTTGCCCGTAACTCACTAGCGATTTATCTTCCACATCTATATCCGATGACAGAAGTAATGGGCGTACCTCAGAGTGAAATCTCCAATGTTAAAAAACTTTCCGATTTAGGAAAATATTCAGAGGCATCCAAATTGATTTCCGACGAAACTCTCAATAATTTTTGTTTATATGGTTCTCCCAGTGAGATTCGATCAAAAATCACTGCCCTAGTTGACAGTACTCCTGTAGATAAAATTGAGTTTGGAACGCCACTTGGGCCAAATTCTTTTGAAGCAATAAATTTGTTAAGAACCGAGGTTATACCCTGGTTCAGTTAGTGGTTTAATATCAAGATATTTAGGAATCTAAATCGGTAAACCAATCCCACATTCTAGACGCCAAAGTAACACTAACTTCGACATCCTGGGGGAGTAAATACCTCGACTCAACCAGATCCTCAGCTGCCTTTTTAACTTGATTGAGGTAATCATCCCTGCTTGAATAACGCTCTTCTATGGATGGTCTTGGATCCCCGGCACTTAGCCTTTGTGATTGAGTCGCATAAAAGGGAATCGTTCCGCCAGCAAATACCAGAAGCTGCTTGTCTCCACCTACATCTGGATGACGTAAAGTCCATCCTGTATGAGCTGCCACAGGCACCGCAATCTCAGGGGCAATAATTCCACCTATCTCATTGCCATCAGAATTTACTGCAGAAACTAACCCTCCAAACTCTTTCCCTATTTCTGGAGGTAATATATTCGGGTGTTCATTACCATCACTCGGCGAAAATTCCCTCCTTCTCGGTGTAGCATGTCTTTCCGGATAATTTGACCCAGGTATCTTTGAAAAGACGGCTTCTAAAGATGAAGCATGCACCAGAGTCCCTTCCGAAATTCTTGGGTGCTCTGAGGCTGGAGGTTCCTTATCTTCAGTAACCCAAGCATCCATATTTACTAAACAAGCTCGCAACAAAGGGGTGTAATCGATAATGCTCCTCATATTTTGTGAGCGTTCTGCACCCTCAACAATGAACCCGTTGTCAGTTGGAGGCCAAACACCAATCCCATGTTCTGTACCTGCAAAGTGATATACCCTGGTATTTGAACCCTGATCTATGTCTCTTCTACCGTCAGGATCAGTGTGTAACAATGAGGCGTCAATTCGGTGATACTCGGCAGAAGTATTCGTATACATGATCTTCAAATTACTGCCCCTACTATCGAGCTTTCCATGCAAGGAGCCAGTGTGTTCGGTTTCAGGATCTGTTTGTTCAATTGAGGCAAAAGGAAACAGTTGATGCATCATGTTGTTTCTATCTTTGGAATTCTGTCCAAAACGTTGATTGAATTCTCCTCTCATCCCTCCCGCCACATTTGCAATAAATCCATCCAAGGTTTCGCGACCTTTCTCATCTAAATTAAAATCGTTATATGCGAATGTTCGAAGAAATCTGCCGGTTTGAGAACGCCCATAAGCATATGCCGTATTAACCCCTTCTACTGGTGAATCCAAATACGAGCTACCGTTTTTGATCCAAGAAACACAATCTCTCAATGCAGCAAAGCTAAGACCAATTACAGGTGCGCCTATCGCGGTGTATACAGCTTGGTACAAACGTCCTTTTTCAAAACCTTTCTCTGAACAAACATATCCTGGATCAGGATGGTAATTCCCTTCATCATCGATCCTGCCAAATTTCCAATCATCTCGTGGCATTGGTTCTGCCGGTCCATCTGGCATATCTCGAATTTCTATCACGGCCTCGGATTCGTGCATATCAGCTGTTTCATATGCTTTATGGCCTTTGTCTGAAAGTAAGAAATTATGGGTATCTTCAGGAGACTGAAGCTGCATATATACCTTGCCTTCCATCCGAGTCCCGTCAGGATTCAGCGCCTCGGGCCCTCGCATCGTTATTAGAGCATCGAAAGCAGGGGCATCAACCTGCCAACCGCAAGCTACCACTACATACCCTTGTTCCATCAAAAGTCCGTCGCCCAAGTCGACTTCAACATCTACCGGGGTGTTTTCATCTATTAGAGGTCGTGTTGCCCTATTGAAATTTGGTAACCCAACCCTATTGCCTCTATTTACTACATCCAGCAGAAGTTTGCCTGAAACTTTAGTCTTATCCACTGGAAGAATTAAGGAAACGTCTGATTCAAATTCAACCAATCCATCTTGATTTTTCGGTGCTAGCATTACATCCGTTATTCCGGAATTAGCATCATTTTCAGGATCTATTTGGAATGAGAGAACTCCTCTAATTTCTTCGTATTGGCCTACATCCCCGAAATCCTTCCCATCAGCAAGGATTCTCCTAAAAGTAGTTTCGAATTTTGTAGCGGGCATAAGAGACTCCTCTTTTTAATGGAAATGAGATTAATGTTTTACAGCATTTGGGAAAAGTTCGCAAAAAAAATTTCACCAAAGCAATTCAGGAATTTTCAATCTATTTGGTTAGCAGATAAAATTCGAATACATTTTACGATGTCATAAATGAGGTAGTAATGACAAAAACACAAAAAACAGCCTTAATAACTGGAGGCTCCAGGGGGATCGGTAAAGCAATAGCGGAGGATTTTTCTAAAAATGGGATCGATGTCATCGTAACCGGTAGGGATAAGGAAAGACTCCGAAAAACTGCAGCCGAACTTGAAACATACGGTGGCAGTGCTTACTGGATTGACGCAGATCTGGGTACTGATTCGGGAGTTGACAGAATCTATGATTTTTTAACATCAAAGAAACTTGAAACGAACGTATTGGTGAACAACGCCGCGATTATTCACTTATCCACTCCTCTGATCGATTTCAATATGGAAACCTGGCAAGAAGTCATAAATGTCAATTTGATAGGCGCGGTAAAAATAACCAAGCTGCTATTGCCTGGGATGGTTTCTCAAAACTACGGGAAAATTATCAATATTTCTTCAATAGGGGGAAGAAAAGGTGCCGCTGGAAGAAGCGCATATCGAGTAACCAAAGCAGGACTAATTAGTTTTACAGAATCTCTGGCAGCTGAAGTGAAGTCATCTGGAATAGATGTAAATTGCATTTGCCCGGGCAGCGTTGTCACTGAAGGCTACGTCGAGGCATTTGGGCAAAATTCAATTGAAAACGATCACATGATGCATCCTTCTGAAATTGCCGACTTATGCACCTTTCTTGTAGGTGAACATTCCTCAGCCGTGACCGGAGCCATCATAGATGCCTACGGACCTTCTAACCCGTTGTTCAGATAACTTGTCTAGATTTTTGATCATTGAAAGTTCCTGTTAGTATGGCGCCAACATCCAATAAAATCACAAAAACACATCCTCAGGCTTATGAACAACGTTAATAAAGGTCCGCTTCACGGTATAAAAGTCCTAGACTGGACTATGTGGCAATTTGGACCTGTCTCAACAATGATGATGGCAGATCTAGGAGCCGAAGTAATAAAGATAGAATCTCT
>CAYMZR010000069.1:0-11651 GCA_964394975.1 uncultured Dehalococcoidia bacterium
GAATCGATTTGGAAGGAGGATGTAGACCATGCATGATTTATTAGTTAAAGCTGGCACTGTTGTTACTGCTTCAGGACCTAGGAAATTGGATATCATTATTGATGGTGGGTTAATCACTTCACTATCGACTGAAGATTTAGATTTGGATCAATTTAAAAATGTGATCGATGCCGAAGGAATGATTGTTGTTCCTGGAGGAGTGGAGCCTCATGCTCACATTGGTGGTCCTCGTCAACCTGAAAGATCTGGTGCGGAACCAGTATCCAAAGCAGCCCTTTTTGGAGGCACAACTACCGTGCTTGATTTTGCCACTCAAATACCAGGACACGATTTGTACCATGCATTGGAAGAGGCAGAGGAAAGATGGTCAGGTAACGCATACACAGATTATGCGTACCATCCGATCCTAACCAATGGCGCGGATGAAAATAGCATATCCCAGATCAAAGATTTGACTCGAGAAGGCATCGCCAGCTTTAAGATATTTACCACGAGCATTAGACCCCCAAGCCCTCAAATGCAAAATAACCATACTGATTTCGGAAGGTTGAGTACGATTATGGACCGTGTGTCTGAATCAGGATCGATTTTGCTTGTTCATTCAGAGGACGATGAAATGGTTCACTACAACTATGACCGATTAAAAGATGCTGATGAGTGGGATTGGTGGAATATGCATCGTGTTCATACCAATCAATCGGAAGACGTCTCATTTAGGCGGGTATCTCGCCTAGCAGAGTTGAAAGAGTGCCCAATTTATTTTGTGCATGTCAGCGCTAAAGAAGGTGTAGAAGAGGTTATAAGATCACGGGCCGCTGGATTGCCAATTTATGGAGAAACATTGCACAATTACGCTTGTTTCACATATGAAGATTACCGGAGCAAAGATGGGATGAAATACCATACATATCCGTCCCTAAAAAGTGAATATGACAGAGATTCATTGTGGCAAGGATTAATGGATGGTTCACTGTCTACCATAGCAACGGATCTGGTATCTACAACATGGGAAGAAAAAATAAAATTTAGAACAGTTGCCGATGTGACTGGTGGCCATAATGGTATAGAAACCAGGATGGGAGTTACCTACACGGAAGGTGTAGTCAAAAGAGGCATGTCTCTAGAACGATTTGTTGACATTACCTCAACCAACGCAGCAAAAATTATGGGCCTTTATCCTCGGAAAGGAGTAATTGCTCCCGGCAGTGATGCCGATATCACTATTATGGACCCTACGGTGGACAAGAATTTATCGCTCGGCGATTTGCATTTGGAAGACTATAGTATTTGGGAAGGGTACCGGGTACAGGGTTGGCCGAAATCTGTCGTGCATCGTGGGGAGATAGCAGTTTTGGATGGAAAACTTCTATCGACTCCGTCTCATGGAAAATTTCTCACCAGGTGTATTTCGGGAGAAATTTTAGAAGGTCCGGCCTGTTAAGCAATTAAATATTGAGGATTAATGGGCTATGAACCATTAGACCAACCACTATCAATATCATGTGCCTGTTCTGTAGTGAATCTACTTTGGTCTGAAGCCAGATAAATACATTGTTCACCTTTTGTTAAAGTAAATTGAATTGAATCTCACAGGGTATTATTAGCGAGAATATTTCGTTAGCGCGACGATTATGGAATTACATTAAAAGCAGCCATGTTAGTATTCTTTTTTATAAGAGGTAGTTAAACGATAGGAGATAAAGTAAATGGCCCAAGCTGAAATAGAAGCCCGGTTTGATAATTCCTTCACCCAAAAATTTGGATTTCCGAAGAATAGAGCTGCCAACAAAGTTGTTGGTTCCTTGAAAGAATCGCATATTGCTTTTATAAAAGAAGCACCATTTATGGTGATGGCTACCTCTGACTCGTCAGGAAAATGCGATGCATCTCCAAAAGGCGGCCTGCCAGGATTTGTGAAAGTTTTAGATGAAAATACTCTTCTTTTGCCGGATGTCGCTGGAAACAAACTTTTCCAGTCATATCAAAATATACAAACCAATCCCCATATAGGTCTTATATTTTTTATCCCGGGTCTGAATGAAACTTTGCGAGTAAATGGTAGCGCTAGTGTTGTTTCGGATGAGGCTGTAGTAGATCTGAAACTTAGTTTAGAAGTTTCCAATCCAGATGAAGATGCAAAAATTTTGCAGGGTATATTGGTGAAGATAGAGGAAGCATATGGTCATTGCCCAAGGGCTTTTAGTTTTTCCTCTCTCTGGGATACGGATCAAATAGATCAAAACAAAGGAACTATTGCCAAGTTGAATGATTGATTAGATTATCAAGGAGCCACATAGTTGACCACCGCCACATACGATCCGCAAAAGAAATACTCTGTGAATATAATCGATACGATTTATCTAGTAGATGAGGAAGAATCTTTCGCCGTCAGAATATATCAGCCCGAAGGGTCGGGCCCTTTTCCTGTACTGATGGACGTACATGGAGGGGCTTGGCAAGGAGGAGCTAAGACAGATGGTGAATACTTTGACCAGAAACTTGCTCAGAGTGGGGTATTGGTAGCAGCGATAGACTTTCGAGTTGCTCCCCAACATCCTTACCCTGCTCAAGTAATCGATGTGAATTATGGTGTGAGATGGTGGAAAAACGAATGCGTTTCTTATAAAGGAGACCCTTCTAGTTTTGGATTGTTAGGTATATCAAGTGGTGGGCATACCGCCATGCTTGCAGCATTAGCCCCAGATAGGCCAGAATACCTAGAACGGGCATTTGATACTCTCAACCCCACTAACGCATTGGTAGATTATTACATAGGGATTTCTGCGGTATTGGATTCCCATGCTAGATATTTGTATGCTAAAGATGCCGGTATGGAAAATTTGATACGGGGCAGTGTTACGTATTTTGGCGACGAAGATATGATGAAAATGGGCAGCCCACAATTCATATTAGAGAATGAAGCGTATACTAAATTGCCCGCGGCTCTGTTGATACATGGGTCCTCTGACGCGAATGTCCCTAATCATATTCCGTACAACTTTGAATCTACATATAAATCAAAGGGCGGGGAAATCGAACTAGCTGTATTTGATGGTATGTACCATAGCTTTGTCCGATATCCGGAACCACAGTCAGATGAAGCAATTGAGATTATGAAGAGTTTCATATCTAAACAGGTTTGATTTAAATCGAATATGATTCGGGACAGTCCGGATGTATCAGATTTTCCTGTTTCAATTCTTTCCATAAATCCTGCTGGATAGAGATTCCGGCCATGTCTATATTATCTTTTATTTCCCCAGGGCTGCGTGGGCCTGGGATGGTAGTAGCCACCGAAGGATGCATCAATCCGAATTGAATGGCAGCTGCTTTTAAAGGGGTATTGTGTCTATCGCAGACCTGTTTAATTTTTTTGGCCTTTTCGATAATTTCTGGCGGTGATGGATCGTAAAAATAAGTACTTTCCTCGTCCAAGTCAGAGGCTAATATCCCGCTGTTATATGGCCCGCCGAGTATCAAGCTTATTTCTTTTTCTAGACATATCGGCATCAATTCGTGAAGAGCTGAATGATCAAGTAAAGTGTATCGACCAGCAATCAAGAAGCAATCGAAATCGGCTTCTTTGGCGAATTGGGTGAGCATTTCCCATTGATTCATCCCTGCCCCAATAGCTTTTATGATTCCTTGATCTCTTAGATCTGAGAGAGTTGGGAATGCCTCATTTAAGGCGGGACCGTAATGGTCATCAGGATCGTGTATTAAAACAATATCCAAAGAATCCAAGTTCAATCTTGTGAGACTCTCATCTATTGATCTCAATATTCCATCCTTTGTGTAATTAAAAGGTATTTCATCTCCTGGGATTATTAGGCGACCAACTTTACTGGATAATATGAAATCACTTCTAGGCAAGGTTGTCAGGAAGTTTCCATAGTGTTTTTCACTTACCCCTGAACCATACAAAGGTGCCGTGTCAAAATAGCGTATGCCCTGTTTGTATGCATAGTTCATAGTACCGAATGCGACTTCACTTTCTAGGCTTCCTAGCGGAGCTCCACCCATACCTATCTTAGTAACTTCAACCTCAGTGGTTCCTAATTTTGAGGTGCCCAAAATGGGTTTCATGTGATTCCTCCAAGTATGGGTTATTATGTGTCCTGCTAACATATCAGATTATTTCACCCGAGTATAAAATTCTTCTAGATGCCCAATCCAAAAATAACACCCAGACGTATATTGATTTTTGGCTCAGTGATGCATATTTGGAGCGACTTAATATTCACTTTGCCAATACCACTTCTTCCTGCAATAAAAGAAAATCTCGGATTAACATATGCTGAAGTTGGATTAATAAAATCCGCTCATAGTGGAGCAAGTGGCATATTGCAGGTTCCTGCAGGGTTTTTGGCTGAACGATTTGGGGAATTTTGGATGCTTGTCGTGGGGAACCTTTGGGCGTCTGCCGGATTGGTAGGTATGGGAATTTCAAATGGGTTTTGGTTGCTATTTATTTTCGCAATCCTAGGTGGCTTGGGAGGCGGTGCCCAACATCCATTAGCCTCCAGCATGGTATCAAGAGCTTACAACGAATCTGGACGGTCAGCTGCTGTAGGTACTGTAAATTTTTCTGGTGACTTGGGGAAAATGCTTGCCCCGGCTTTAGCTGGGGCACTTCTCATTACATTGGGATGGGGTGGGACTATGTACTATCTAGGGGCTGTAGGTATTGGACTAATGTTGATTACAGCTTTTTTAAATAACAGCTTCAACATGGGAATGCCTGCAGTTGCAGACGATCCATTGCAATCCGGGCAGGCGTCCGAAAACACCCCGAAAAACAAAGCCTTCGTATCACTTAGTTTTATAGGTACTTTGGATAATGCTACACGGACAGGAGTCTTGGTTTTTTTGCCTTTTATCCTGGAGGCTCACGGGATGGGTACAGGTGAGATAAGTGCAGCTCTATTTATTTTGTTTTCTGGTGGGGCGGCTGGTAAGTATGTTTGTGGATGGTTGGATGAAAAAATTGGTACCGTAAACGTAATTTGGATAACCAAAGGAGTTACTGCCTTTTTGGTTGTGCTTTCTCTTTACTCTTCTTATATTTTTATTTGGCCTTTGGTGTTAATTCTCGGGGTCGGTTTGAATGGTACTTCCAGTGCGTTGTACGCAACCGTGGCTAAGTTTGTTCCAACTAACCGCCGCGCGAGGTACTACGGATTTTTTTATACTACGAATGAGATAGGTACCATTGGAGCTCCTCTGCTATACGGGTTTATAGCAGATTCATTAGGTTTGTTTCGTTCAACCTATGCTATGGGGTTGGCAACTTTTGCGATATTGCCTCTAAGCTTAAGGTTAAGAAAATATCTATCAAACGATGGTCTGTAGTTTGACTATGCCTGTTTATACACTTGTATGCGGTGGCGATTGGTTTCAGTAACGTAAACTCTGTTCATGTCATCCAACTTGATTGAAACTGGAGACCAGAAGTATTTCTCAATGTGAGCTGACTCGCTGTGTGGGTCATTGTCACCAAGGAAATCTAATCCTATTTCCATATTTGCAGAAAGCCGAGCATCGTTTTCTTCAGTATTACTCCTCAAGAATTCTCCTGCCCATTTAGAAATAGTTGCCTCACCTCTCAAGTTTTGAACCATACTTCCTTTACTATCAATGACTTTGACTCTTTCATTACCCCAGTCTGCGATGTACTTTGTTCCATGATTGTCTATAACCGCACTTGAGGGGTGCTTTAGTTCGTAGCTAGGGTTTGATTCGTTATCAATGACTGACAACACCTCACCCTCTAGGGTTAATTCTTGTATGCGGCTGTTACCCCAGTCTGCAATGCATAATGTGTTTTTGGGAGTCAGCGATATTCCCCATGGAAGCTCGAATTGACCTTCATCCTTGCCTTGATTACCAAAAGTAGCCAGATGAATACCTTCAATGCTAAATTTTTGGATGCGGTGATTTCTGGTATCTGATATGTAAACATTGTTCTCAAGATCGACTGTTATACCAGAAGGGCCGTTAAGTTCCTTTTCTCCTGGACCATGAGTGCCCCACCGGGCTAAAAATGTACCATCTAAGTCAAACAAATTTATGGTATGAGTATAGTCATCGCAGACCAGTATTTTGCCGTCTTGTGTTGATTCAACAGATGAAGGTGATTGTAGGTCTCCTTCCGAGGTGCCATAAGTCCCAAATGTTCCATAAAATTCACTTTCAATGTCGAGTACAGTTAGTCTAACTCCTCGCTCTCCAAAATTTCTCGACTTATTCGGAACATACAGACGACCATTTGAGGCCATTACACTGTCGGTTGGATATTCGAAACCCCGCCCCTCCATGGCCACAATTCCCAATGTGAGCATGTATTCGATCATTTGTATTCACCCATCGAGATTATTGCCTTATCCCGGAACTATGCCAGTTGAAATTCTTTGGAGGTTGTGACTAGACGGATTATTCCTGTTATTTTCATAACAGGATCATCAATCTCTTTGGCATATTCGACTAAAACATCTCTTGTTTCATCTGAAACTTCTAAATAACCAAGGTGTTCGAGACATTTTGCAACTATTTCTTCTGCGGAAATCAACTCGACACCTTCGAGCACCAAGGTATCTACTATTTTCTCAACGCCAGGGTTCTTATAATCTCCCAGTTGCTCTGAGGCAAAATTAATTCTTTCTATTAGAGTTCCAGTATCAACCCATTCTTTGCCTTCATGCCATCCTTCTACACTGGAAGGATTGCTTAACTCTTGACCCATCCATACGATTTGTTGATATTTAGGAATCATTTCTCTACTTGGTATTTCAAACTGACCACTTAGCCGTAGAACGGTTGCTGCGAATTCTGCTGGACCTTTGACCTTTTGGTATCTGATATCCTGCGATTTAAAAAAGTCCGAGTTAAATAGGACTCTCAACATCTCAGTTATACTGTGATTCGAGTCGAAATACGTTTTTACAAGTTGATCAATTGCTCGAGGGTCTCTCGGTTCGACAATCCCCCATGAAGGTACAGGTGCTTCATCTGCCACAAAAAAATGATATAAGTGTCTTGAAATGAAATTCGCGGTGCTTTCTTGGTCACATATTATTCGAATTATGTCCTCACCATTGAAATTTCCAGTTTGCCCTAAAAAGGTTCTTTGTGCATTATCATGGTCATCCTCTCGATATTCGAAATGGTAGGCGATCCTGCCATAGGGCCAGTCTGAATCTCTTTTTGCTCTGACCATCATGTACTCGGTATTCCCTATGGTCCAGCCTGTAAACGCTCTCGCACATTCCTTTACATCCTCTTCCGTGTAATTTCCGACTCCCATTGAAAATAGTTCAAGCAATTCACGTCCCCAATTTTCATTCATAGCATCTTTATGGTTTTCCTGATTGTCGAGCCAAACGATCATCGCCGGGTCTCTTGAAAGCTGCAGTAGTAGATCATCCAACCTACCGGTTCCATATTTTCGGAGCATATTTATCTGATCAAATAGTACCCTTCCATTAATTACTTTCGGGACTCCTGTGGCGAAAATGCTGTGCCATAGCAGAGGGATTTTTTCTGTTAATGGATTGGCAGTGCTGATCATCCGATATAACCAGTTGCGAGATGCTCCAGGTGCATTAATCATTCCAGAAGCTTCACCATCGAATCTTCTTACTAAATGATCGCCCATCCAATCATCGAAATTTGGAGTAAGAAGATATTCAACTGTATTTTCGTATGAGTCTTGCAAGTAGTGTCGCAGTTCCTTCTTAGTGGAACCAAATCCTGCTCTTCTTAGTAGATGAGCCCTTAATTCATATTCCTGTTTATCAGAAACTACCATCGTTCTTAACCTTGCTGGCCCTATTTGATCGTAATTTATTCTAGTTATACCACATAGATACATATCAACGTAATAAACCGTACACCTTAGTGGGTTCCAAACTAACTATTACGGCTTCTTGTCGTATCATCGCGTCATCGTACTCTTCCCAGTTTGGATGAGGGATGTCACTGCAGGACATATAAGCTTCTCTGAGCTTAATTCTCATCAATTCGTTATCAGTGCCGTTATAGTCCATCATGGAAACTTTTCCCTCAATGACTGCATAATTGCGCCAGTCGCCAGTTACTGAGACTAGAGTGCAGTTAGGGTTTCTTCTAAGATTAATAATTTTTTGTGATTTTGGATAAACGGATACAAACGTAGGCTGATCCTCGTAGATACCGCATACGACAATACTGGAATGTGTGGAGCCGTCGGGTCTAGTTGTACTCACAACACCTTTATGGTTTTTGCGTAGAAATGGCAAAGCTTCTTCGTAATTCATTTGGACTCTCAGAATATTGGATTAAACATGTTTGGTACTATGAGGCACATACGATGTTATTGATTATAGTCAAACCGTCGTTACGATTTGTATAGTAAAGTGAAATAACTCCCAACGGTAGGTAGGTGATTATATGATTAGGACAGATCTTACTGAGTTTCTAGGGATAAAACATCCTATTTTAAATGCCCCTATGGCTACTAGTGCTACTGCCGACCTGGCAGCAGCAGTATCAGAATCCGGCGGGTATGGCATGCTGGGAATGGGTAATACCAGTCCAGACCCGGAGTGGCTAGACTATCAGATTGAACGTGTACGGGAAATTACAGATAAACCATTTGGGGTGGGTTTTATTACTAGTGTTAATGAAATTGATGACCTAGTTACTGTTGCTGTAAGAAGAAAGGTAGACCTAATCGGTCATTCCTTTTCAGATCCGGCTCCATTCATGGCTGAGGCTCAAGATGAGGGTATAAAAGTTCTGGCGCAGGTACAAACACTTAAACAGGCAATCCACGCAAGAGACATCGGGGTCGATTTGATAGTAGCTCAAGGTACTGACGGTGGTGGTCATACTGGCCATATCGGTACAATTTCGATAGTTCCAGCGGTTGTTGATGCATGCCCAGGAATTCCGGTACTTGCAGCAGGTGGCATGGTAGATGGAAGGGCGCTTGCGGCTGCTTTAGCTTTGGGAGCAAGTGGAGTTTGGGTTGGCAGTAGGTTTGTTGCCTCAAATGAATGGTTTGGCCCCAGCTGGGCGAAACAAGCATTAACACAGGTGTCCGCTGATGAAACTATTATTACTAAATCATACGATCTCGCGACTGATGCTCCATTCCCGTTTGAAGTTGGACATCGAGTCATTCAAAATGATTTCACAAATAAATGGCACCAAAACTATGAAGAATTACTGCAACAGAAAGAAGATCTAAAGACAGACATCGCTCTGGCTATGCAAAATTCAGATTTGTCAGTTGCTCCAGTAAATGCAAGCAGTGCCTCAGGGTCCATAACTTCTGTAGACCAAGCATCGGAAATTATTAATAATATGATGGATGAAGCAGAAAGCGTGCTGAAAAATATGGGTTTACTACTTAAACAATAATTTTATGAGGAGCATTATTTGGAACATCTGTTAATTTACCCGGTTAAAAAAGGATATTTGGACAAAGATTTAATTTCTGAAGTGGGTAAAGCCGCAGAACAGGCCGGCTTCTATGCCTTTTTGTCATGGGACCACTATATGCTTCCAGACGGGCCAGAAACTTTAGATGCATGGAGCATACTTGGATACCTCGCTGGACAAACTACCTCCATTAAACTTGGTACAGTGGTAACTCCAATACCCTTTCGTCCACCATCTCAGCTGGCAAAAATTGTGGCTAGTGTTGATCATTTGTCGGGTGGGAGAACAATACTCGGAGTAGGTGCAGGTTGGCACCAGCCGGAATTTGACGGATTTAGCAATTGGGGTTCACCAGGATATAGAGTGACAAGAACTTCAGAGGCTTTAGATTTGATCACTAGATTATGGACAGGTGAGAAAGTAAGTTTTGAAGGTAAGAACTACAACTCCGATGGTGCAATTATTTCACCAGTTCCAACTCAAAAACCGTACCCACCTATGTGGTTTGGTGTCAGGGGCCCAAGAATGCTTGATCTGGCGGCACGATATGCAGATGCTTGGATCCCAACAAATATTAGTCCTGAATTATATGAAGATGGATTGAAGAAGCTAAGAGAGAAGCGCTCAGAACTCAGAATCAATGCACCTTTGAAAGGAGCGCTACAAAACTTTGATGTTTTCAAGGAAAGCGAGCCATGTATTGCCACTATAAATTCATATGCTGCCGCTGGATGTGAGTACTATGGTTCTATTTGGTCTTATCCTCCTGACGAAATGGTTAGTAGGATAGAATGGTTTTCAGAGGCGATAATGCCTAATGTTTGACTATGATCATGCTAGAAATACAGTTGCAGGCAAACTTTTCTTTAGTCTTACTCATGTGTGTAAAATGTAGGTTACATGTTGATACTAACTAAATTGTACTAAGGTAATTTTAGTGGCCAGTGATCGGGTATATTTACAGAAGTGCTTTCTATTTCAGATACAGTTCGATAACCACAATAAGCTAAACATCTATCGAATTCTGACTTGAGAATATCGAGCATTAATTTAACGCCGTAGGCCCCCTTATATGCCATCCCCCAAAATGTGGGTCTACCCACAAATACCCCTCTGGCTCCTAAAGCCAAGGCCATGAAAGCATCTGATCCACGCCTTATCCCCGAATCAAAATAGATTTCTAGGTTTTCTCCAACCGCTTGCGTTATTGGATGTAAAGTTTCTATAGAAGATAATGTTCGGTCAATTTGCCGTCCCCCATGATTTGACACTACTATGCCGTCCGCACCATATTCTGCGCAAAGAACAGCATCTTTTACCGTCCTTATACCCTTGATTACCAGAGGTAGGTCTGTGAGTGATTTAAGCCAATCCAATCTCTTCCATGTTAAGCCCGCATACCCTTCTGGCGTAAAATCTGCAAAATCTGGAGCAATGATATCTGTGCTCCTTAAAAACTCAGGGTTTTCTTTGAAACTACCGTTATAAAACTCAGGCCTACGTTTAAAATTGTTCTTCAGATCCTTTTCCTTAGGGGCAGAAGACGGACCGTCTACGGTCAAGCAGATTGCAGAGTATCCAGCTGCTTTAGCCTTTGTAACAAGAAATTCTGTTATTTCGTTTCTTGAGTGATAGAGCTGGAACCAGAGGGGTCCAGTTGCCACTTCAGCTACCTCTTCAATACTGTAACCAGATGCGGTAGGAAGGACGTACAATGTTCCTGCCATCCCAGCGCCTTTCGCCGCAGCCAGCTCACCATCAGGGTGCAACTGTCTTTTGGCGCCTGCGGGGGCAACCATGACTGGGAAATCTATTTTTTCACCTAAAACCGTGGTGGAAAGGTCTCTATTTCCAACATCTATCAAAAAATTTGGATTCATAGTGAGGTCAAGAAATTTCTCCTCATTTCTCTGTTTGGTCACCTCATCAAAAGCAGCACCTTCTATAAAATCCCATAGATCCGATGGTATTTTTTCTCTCGCGGCTTGTTTTAGGTCGGCAAGGCTGACTATATCCATTTATACCTCCAAGAAAAGTCTCCATCAAATCCCCTGTTTTTTTACTAGAAGGAAGCGATGAAGTCAATCTGGGCAGCGTCAAAAAAACGCCGGTTCAGATTATCTGAACCGGTGTTTTCAATAAAATTATATTAATTTGAAGGCTGCTTAGTCTCCCTTATTATTTAGGTTGAATTCAGCAGAAAAGGCACTGGATGTATACTTCAAGCA
>CAYMZR010000070.1:0-11496 GCA_964394975.1 uncultured Dehalococcoidia bacterium
ATATAGAGTGAAACATTTTTTGCCACAGAGCTAATCTATTGGTTGGATCATCACCTTTCAGCAAAGGAGTGAAGATTTCATGTATTACCGCGGCGGCTGGCCCGCCACATCCCTCGCCCCATCCGATTATTCCTTCATCAGTAGTAATTTTCACAAGTCCTACAGACCTACTTGTAATAGAATCTTGGGACCACCCAAATGGTATGTCCAGTGGTGCTTGAAGCTGAAAAGTTTCAAAATTTGTTATTTTCATCGTTTTCTCCCGATAGCAACCTTTAGTCAAAATACTGATCATCATTCTTAAGTATTAGGTTTATTGATTGGTCTAAATAAATTCGATGTTAATCATATTCGTATCCATTTAAATCTTGAAGTGTTTCGTTGGAAATGTAGAATATATGACAAACAATTCATGTCGAATAATTCACGAATAAATACCAACAATATCCGAAATATGCATACGTTTGATTCTTTTAGGAATCGTAATTACCGCCTTTTGTGGGGTACGAACATTTCGATGTATGTATCCAGATGGATGCAAATGACTACCTTGTCGTGGTTTGTTTTAGATCAAACTAGCTCACCGTTTTCAGTTGGACTAGTTGGATTTTTTGGTATGGTGCCGTTTTTATTCCTCGGTATTTTTGGTGGGTTCTTAGCTGATAAATTGGATCGAAAAAAATTGATCGTTGCGACTCAATTTTTGAATCTTGCCGCTGCCACAATAATGTCTTTATTACTGTTATATGGGTCAGTGGAATATTGGTACGCGTACATTGCAATCATAATTCCCGGGTTAGGCTGGTCTTTAGACATGCCTTCAAGAAGATCTCTAGTAATGGATATGATGGGCTCTAAAGGTATTACGAATGGAGTAGCTTTAGATTCAGTCGGGATGCATATAAGCAAAATGGTAGGACCTGCTCTCGCTGGGGCGATGATAGCTTTTGTGGGGGTTGACGGATCTTATGTAGTGCTAACGGGGTTTATGACCGTAGGCTGTTTGATGATTTTGAAAGTTTCTCAGTCAAAGGACAGAATTGACGTTTCCGCCGATTTAGAAGAACAGAAAGGGCTATCTCAAATATATTCTAATTTGGTTGATGGATTTAAATATGTCTTCACGAGTCAGACTATTTCTGCAGTTATCGTGATTACCATATTTATGAATCTTCTCCTCTTCCCTTACATGCAGATGGTGACGGTAGTTTCTAAAGAAGTGCTCAATGTGGGACCTCTATTAATGGGCATATTGATGGCCGGTGATGGAATGGGAGCACTAATTGGTTCTATTGGAATAGCCTCGCAGGACAGAATGAAATATCATGGAAGGATATATCTTTATGGCTCCTTATTGTCCTTGGTAGCTTTATTCCTATTTTCGAATTCAAGCCTCTATATCCTGTCATTACCACTACTTTTGTTTTTAGGAATAGGGACTTCAGGATTTGGTACGATGCAGTCTACAATTGTGTTACTAGTTTCAAAACCTGAACTGCGAGGCAGAGCTTTGGGGGTAGTAACGATAGCTATAGGGGCAGGACCGATAGGGTCATTAATAATTGGTGCTGTCTCTGAATGGATTGGCTCATCCAATGCCCTCATGATAAATTCTATTTTAGGATTTGTTCTAGTAGCTGCGTCCGGTATGTTGATGCCGTCAATAAGAGGACAAATTCTACCTTCAACAGCGTCAATTCAGCCCACGCGGTCAGGTTCAGTCACGAAGGTTTGACGAAATCGATGAAGGGTGTGTTCCGGCAGCACTGGTGCTACGGGCAGGTAGGGTTCGTGTTGGATTTTAGCGACTATGAACCACGGACCCTCATCATTGAGGGCCTGTATTAGGACCAAATCTAATTCCTCTTCATTGGATACAGTAAATGACTTTTCAATGCCATTGGATCTGGCGACCATTTCCAAGTCCGTCCCAAAGGAAGTGTGGCTTTTTTGATGGCCAGTTTGAGCCCATTCCTCATTGTCCCAGACAAGCACAATTAAATTAGACGGGGCTTCTCTTCCTATAGTCGCGATGGTTCCCATATTCATTAATATTGAACCATCTCCGTCTAAAGAAATGACTTTTTCCTCACATGATAGCGCCATACCCAAGGCAATTGAGGAACACAAACCCATAGAGCCGTACGTATAAAAATTTCGATCTCTGTCGGAGGCATGCCATAACTCATCAGATGTTGGGCCCAAATTTGAAATTACAGGCTGCTGATCTAGGTGACTTAGTATTCTTTTCGTAGCGGAATACCTAAACATTTTTACCTCCATGAAGTAGAGGGGTCATACACAAAGCCAATGGTTCTCTCGAGGCGTAACATAGCTTCAATGCACCTTTGATTTTCTCTTCAAGCCTATCTTCACTGTTGATTGTATAGTGGGGAACTCCAAGAACATCTAAAATCGGTCTGGTTGATCTACCCATGGTCACTTGAGCTATGTTGAATTCGCCGTGTTCTCCTCGAAGGTTTATAAAAATAGGAATGGGTATTCGGCTCGGGATTGCGAGACCAGCAATTGCATTAATTGAATTTCCGAAACCGCTAGATTGCATGAATACCGCTGCATTTCTGCCTGCAGCATAGGCCCCCGCTGCGATACCTAGAGCTTCTTCTTCTCGGGTTGCTGACACCAAATGGAAGTACTCGTCCGCATCTACCAGTTTGGTAACTTGGTGGATGCTTGAGTCCGGTACATAAGCTATCAAGCTAATTTCATGTTCTTTAAGAGCTTTGACTATTGTTTTCGCCCAAGTCATATTAGACTCCCATCACGTGATATCCGCTGTCGACGTGTACCACTTCTCCAGTTACTCCACTGGACATTTCGCTGCAAAGATATAAGGCGGTTGATGCCACTTCATCGGAAGTTATGTTTCTTTGCAGAGGGGCTCGTTCCAAATAGGCCTTTTTCATATCTCGGTAACCACTTATAACCCTGGAAGATAAGGTATCTAGTGGCCCGGCGGAAATTGCGTTTACTCTTATTCCGTCTGGCCCTAAGTCATTAGCCAGTTGTCGAACTTCGTTTTCCAAGGCAGCCTTTGCTGTACTCATGACGTTGTAACCTGGAAACACTTTTTCAGCAGCCATAAATGACATGGTGATCATGTTTCCGCCTTCAACCATAAGGGGAGCGGCATATCTGGCTATTGATACAAGGGAATAGGCGCTGATATCCAGAGCGATCCTAAATCCCTCTCGATCAGTGTCTACAAACCGGCCACCTAAATCTTCTTTTTGAGCAAAAGCAATGGAGTGAATCACTATATCCACCTTCCCCGAAATAGATTCTATTTGAGAGAAGGCAGCTGCGACGTTCTTGTCCTCGCTAACATCACATTGAATTGTATTGACATTGGGTAGCTGAGATGTAAGTTTCTCAACTGGTTCCTTTACTCGCTCATTTTGGTATGTAGCAATTACATCGGCCCCTGCATCAGATAATGTCTTGGAGATAGACCAAGCGATGCTTCTTTGATTGGCTATTCCAAAAACTACGGCTGTTTTTCCGCTCAGATCGATTGTGTACATTAGGACCCCTGTCTCAGATGTTTTTCTCTTTTATTGCTGAATTTTATGATCTACAGCATTCGCTCGGCAAGAACCTTGATTCTATCAGTTCAGCTTGTGTGACTCTTATTGCCTTGTTAGAATTTTGGCGCGTTGGGGATTCGTCTAGCGGTAGGACAACAGACTCTGAATCTGTAAGCATAGGTTCGATTCCTATATCCCCAGCCATAATCACAGGTTATACCGATTACTTGAATCCTTATAATGACTGTATGGCTAGAAAGGGATTTACATCATACACAGTAGGTTGGGTCGCGACTTTTGCCACCTTGTTGGTTAAAAGTCCGATTCAGCCGCTACAAAATACGTTCGACTATCGTAGCAGGGCAACGGTTAGAGAATTCTGGCTTTTTTTTATTTTCTGGGTTAATCTCCTTCCCTTTCTTATAAGCTATTACATTTCAGGTTTTTTCGGCATTGACTTATTCAACTATTATGTCGATGTAATAGTGATGGTTCCATATATATCTTTAGCTGTAAGAAGGCTCCATGATGTGGGTTGGAGTGGCAAATGGGTTATTTTGACTGAAGGTTCATGGTACTTGCTCATGGTTACTACAGCGCTTTTGCTGACAGGTTTGATTCAAGTACTACTGGAAACTTTTTTATTACTAAGCCACATTGTTATGGCCCTTGTGATTTATGGCCGTAAAGGACAACAGGGTAATAACCAGTATGGGGAGCAGCCATACGATTATGTATAAGGTGTACGACATGTACCTCAGTAAGTTTAATTATATGCAGTGACTATTCCAAATTTTTGATTAAACTGTGTGGTGGTTCCTTCCAATTCTAAAACTAAGGTCCAGTCTTGTTGTCTTAAGAAGAACACAATAGAAACCACCACTAACAAGGCAGAGATTGCTGACACCAAGAATCCTATTCATTTATTGGAGTAGGGTTACTACTTTCCGGTATCTAAGGGAGTATATTCAGTCAACCTTCCTGAGAATAATTTTCGTTAGACAGAAGTTTTCATCCAATAAATCTGGCAAATTTTATTTTTGCGAAGGCAAACTTTATTGCTTGAACAGAATTTTCTACTCTATTGGGGTCATATACGTTATTTTGATTGAATTTAACTCCATGGAAATGTCGTTTTAGAAAACCTTTCTTATTTCCTTTTCTATCAAATTTGAATACATAATTACGTCGAAAATCACCAGCTACATATATCATCGTCAGGGGTGAATACAAATCAGATTCCTCTTCTCTTTCTCGATAAACATCGACTAATTGCCTAGCCGCATCCAATAATTGTTCTTTTAGAAGAATAGGGTCTTCATCTTCGTAGATATGCATACGAAGTGCTGTTTCGAGCCCATCCAAAAGAGCCTCGATGGGGCTGTCGGAGTCTAACTCTTTCTCTGTAAAAAAAGAACCATGAAATGTTACTGGCAAATCATCCGGAGATTCTTTTTTAAGAATTACTTGAAAAAGGATGGCCACGGTGTCATCAAAAAGACTGTCGTCAATGTATTTCATGTGAATGCCTTAAATACATGATTCCAACCAGCAGATACAATTTTTTTCATCGGCACATAATACCAAAGGGAGTTTGTCTTTGCGCCTACTCATTCAGAAAGCATACCGCCCACATGATTTTGGATTCCATCTGAAGGACGCTGTAGAGTTGTTGGATTACAGGTACAAAAGGGCTGCTCAGTTATTAAAATAATAAAGCTCTGACCACCCTAAGTAGATTCAAGATATTATTGAGTAGACTTACTATTGAAATAGGACAATTACAACAGCAATAACTATCTCCTTCGGACGCAGATAATACTAAAACGCCTATAATGGCGATATGAAGCAATCCCCATAAAACAAGGAGTAAGCATATGCCAAAAGCTTATGGTATTGCCCATGTCACATTTATTAATTCCGAAAAATTCGTAGAGAAATATGGGTCAAAAGTTGAGGATACTATCAAAGGATTTGGCGGTAAATTTCTGGTTCGTGGTGGCGAAATTTCATACTCCGAAGGAAAAAAAATGGGTGACTTGGACGTCATTGTAGAATTTCCGGATAGAGAATCAGCTCTCAACTGGGAAGAAAGTTCAGAATATCAAGCAATACTTCCGGGACGAACGGAAAATGCAACAACCCAGTTCATCATTATAGATGGGGTTGACTGAAGAAACTCGGCGTCTATGTAACTAATTTTGTTTCCTATGTGTATCGTCCCACACGGGATTTTGAATTCTTTATGATGAAATTACTTTCACTCTATATCTTTTGAATAACCGGGTTAGTGGTGAGGGCTTACCGGGTGAAACGCCCAGACCAAAGAGCGAAAGGTATGCTCCAACCTAAACCACCTACTAAACCCAACATAACAAACTGCCAGAAAGGTTCCGAACCAGATGAACCAAAGACTCCCCCTAAAGTAGGGATAAAGAAAGTCAGGTATGTAATAGACACGAAGGTAATGAATTTCGTTTTAATTGCCGAACTAAAAATGACAGCAACAAGGCATGGAATACTCAGGGCCACACCAAATTCCCATAAATCCAAACGGGAGTCCCTAGTAAGCACATCATTAACCAGCATGAAGACAGAACTTGTGACCGCTCCTGCAAGACCACCCAGTATCAATATCCTAAATACGCTCAGCCAATTCATTGGCAAATAACACCAACGACCAAATGCTTACCTCTTTTATAAAACTCCGGAAAGCTTATTAACTACAAATGGTCACCCCAGCCCCTTTAAGCTTTCGCTCATCACAAGGAGACATGGAGGGCTCGTCCTCTAAAATTCTCCATGGAACTGAGATGCCCGTCTAATGGTACACCTCAGAAGGAATGTATTAAGGGGCCTTCTCCTTCGCCATCTCTATCCAGCGAGTGGACTCGCACACAGATTTTTGAATTAAATAGGATGAGGCATGAATTATTAATACTTGTAAACAACCGAAATGTTTCGATGTTTCATAACCGAATATGTGTATAGTTGCAATAAAGGGTAAAAGGAGTACTGAATATGTCTTATTTTATGAATTTCATCAGATATCCAAATCCGGGCCAAACCAGCGCCGTTTTAGAGGCGGTTAAAGAATCCGTGAAAGCTGTTGGAAGACCGGGAAATGTAGCTGTACCGGTCTCCGTAACGAACCCCACAACTGACCGACCGAGCATAGTAAGTCTTATTGGTGGGTTTCAGTCATTGGATGAACTTGATGCTCTGCAAGAGTCATCGCTCAATGACAGTGTAATGATGCAAAGACTTGATTCTATCGATGCTTTGTGTGAAAGGGCAACTTGGGTCGTTTCAGAAATAATTAGTGACCCAATTAGTTCCCTACCCGACGGTTACGAGCCCAAAATAATATCGAGAACAATCTTAAATTCTAAACCTGGCAAAAGAGAGGAATTAGTCAATGCCCTACTCGAAGGCAGAGCTAACTCTTCTGACAAAGTTAAGCCTGTTATAAGTGTGCCTTTGGCTGGTCCAGCTGGCAGAATAAGAGTTTCAAGATTTGCAGAAAATCTTCAAAGTATCCAAGAAGGGCAACATTTGATTGGGAAGAGTAATGTGGGAAATATCTCTGACTTGTTGGCGCAATCTCCTATAAGAATAGTCAGTAGAATTGTTCATAGTCAATAAAGGCAAAGCAGGATGGGGATAGGGTTCCATAGATCCTATCTCCTCAGTGATAGTTTTACACGCTTTTATCAGGAACCGATGTCACAACAACTCGTACGTAAGACTAAAGGGCCACCCCAGTACCAGTGAGCTTGACGCTCGTGAAGTGTTCGCGCCTATTACTAGACCTCCAGGGACTGAGATGCCCAGATAATGGTACCAGCCTTAACAAGAATGTATTAAGAGGTTCATCTCTCATCGTCTCTATCCAGCGAGCAAAGTCCGACACAGATTTTTGATTAAACTGTTATAGGGTTCCTTTCAACTTTAAAACCACGTGTCAATCCTGTTGTCTAAGGAGAACCCCACCAGAAGATGCCACTAACACGATGGAGATTGCGAATACCGCGAATCCTATATCGTCAAGAATAAGTGCTGCTGGAAACATTACAATACCAATCAAGCACAGGAGACCAGATAATATGGTCGGCAGGGGTCTTTTTTCTAATAGCATTCCCAACCCTAACAGTGCCAAACCGAGTCCCCAAAAAACAGGCATCCCCATAAAGGCAGAGTCGGATATAAGTTCCAATGACACCGCAGCATCTTTATGCCCATCGGCGAAAAGTTGATAAGCGCTCAGGGATAATCCCATAACTACAACAGGAATTGCCAATATCGCTGTGAAAATCAACGAAGATAGAGTCCCTATGGCAGCTCCACGCTCTTTCAAAGATTTTCCAAGGAGAGCAAGTGCTGTAATCATGCCAACCATGAATAATAGTCCAAAAGTAAGAATGAAATAGCCAGCGATCTTCTTATCATGGAAAGTTTCCAAATTTGCTAACACTCTTTCGTTAGGACTTAAACCTTCTCCAGGTGCCCCCATAACCAAAGGGTCAAGAACGGCAAACATCACCATCATCCCTATAGGACAAATTATCATTAACCATGATGTCAAAACTCTAGTATTCATGTTCTACTCCTACCACTCGCCTGTTACTAAATTCTGAATCTAAGATAATTAGAGTGAATGTAATAGGCCATAGGAAAATTCACTATATATTTACGAAAATATTTAGAACACCCCATAATCCAAGCATTGTGCCAAATGCGGGCAGTCACACAATAACTCGCACGTCATTCCACTATGTCTATAATGGCGGGGGGAGGATGGCATGAGTTCAAAGATGATGTGTTGGTGTGGGCACCTTAAGCGTTATTCTAGACTCATAGCCTAATACATTGCGAAAATTTCAATTCCCTTAGGAGCACCAATGAAATATATAGTGCAAAGTGCCGGAAAATGAAGATTCAGAATGACGGATATTTAATGGATTTTACTCTTACATAAAAATGCCGAACATACCTATTTTACTAGCAAATTTAGGTTTCGCTATTATCTTGATTTCATTGACCTTTAGGGATATTTTATGGCTGCGCGTTTTTGCTGTTGTAGGAACGGTACTGGTCTTTCCTCTGTACGTATTTAGAGATGAAATAGTGTGGACAAGCCTAAGTTGGAATTTTGCTGGAGTACTAATAAACCTTCTACAAATAGTAATACTTATTTTATACAGAAGGCCACTGGTCTTAAAAGGCATAGAAAAACAAATTCACGCCTTAGTATTCTATGCCATAACCCCTAGAACTTTCGTCAAGATTTTCAAATTAGCTGAACTCAAAGAATATGCAGATAACACCATATTGATCCGCAGAAACGACCTAGTTGATAGCTTGTATTTAATAATTGATGGCAATGTTGAAGTAACATTGGAAGACAACACGGGAACGATAATTTCTAGTAACACCTTTATAGGGGAACAAGCTTTTATAACAGGTGAAACTGCTAGTGCAACTGTCAGAACTTTGTCGGACAAAGCAACGTTGTTGAAATGGGATAGTCGAACCCTTCAAATTTTCCTAGATAAAGATGCTGCATTAAGCAATACTTTTGATTTGATACTGACGACTGACATCATTGAAAAATTGCGCCGGATGGGGTCTTAAAATAGTACTGTCTTTTTCATAGGCGCATAATACTCAAGATGTCTATATTAGCGGAGAAAGTATGCTTATGTTTGGCGGAATCATAGGGTGGTTCAAAGACCAGTATGGCGGGTCTAGAGAGCATCTATCTGTAGATGAACAAATCCAAAGGCAATTTGTTGAGGGTTTTGGCTGGCGAAATAATAAATTCGTGCGGTATGTATTAATATTCATTGTCTTATTCTTCGTCTGCTGTGGTGGTTTTATGGCGTTTGGAAAGGCAATGTTTTTCCTGGGAGCCATTGTTTCTGGGGCCATATTGGTTCTTGGCATAGTGGGAAAATATTTTCATAGCGAAATGCTTGATGAACACTCTTATAGAGATGACCATAATCCTCACCTAAGAGAGTGGAAGGATAAACTGAGAGAGCGTAAGTAACGGTCACCCCAGTCCCAGTGGAGAGACTGAGATGCCCAGATAATGGTACCAGCCCTTGGAAGAATGTAGTAAGGGGGGCCGTCTTTCCTACTACTCACCCGGGGGTGCCTATCGCCCCACAACAAAAAATGCCATTATCCCTCCACACACTTGAATAATTATGGTTTTTCACCGCCTTCAGGCAATACACAAGGGAATTAATCAAGTTATTCAAATATTCAAACTCATTACAGTGGTACTAATGAATGACAAAAGGAGGAGATATTAGTCTCAGGAAAACGGCAAAGGTAATAGGGGTGAACGCTCCCTATCTGAGCCAAATGATTAATGGAAAGCGGTTATGGAATCCAGAGATTAAAGCAAGATATGATGCTTTACCTGCAAACACTTCTGGCAACACTAGGGTAAAATGTGAGGGTTCAGTACCGCAGAATTCATACTTGGCGCATTCGTCTAGCGGCCTAGGACACCGCCCTCTCAAGGCGGTCGAATCATCTGACCTAACCCCTGTAGCTACAACTCAGTCACTAAATGAGTACCTAAAACGCATGCAAAATCAGGGAATGAGTGAAGAGCATATTTCCAAATCGGCTGCTTATTTAGGAAGGTATTGCGATTGGCTTGCAACCAATTCTGCAACCACTAATGCTGAAAGTGCCGAAAAGTACCTTTCAAAGTCCAACCATACAAAGCCCAATACAAGAGCCAAGTACGCCACTTATCTAAAAGCTTTTCTAAAATACTTGGATATTCCTTTTGACCTGACAGTCAAAGTACCCAAGCCACTTCCAGAGTATGTAGAAGGCTCTGAAATAGAAAAGATTGTTGAGTGGATAAAGAATAGGAAAACCTACAGAGATACCATTGATGCTGACCTCACCTTGATTGAAACCGCCATGAAGACTGGCATGAGGCGTAGTGAAATGGGCAACCTCAAAGTCGAGGATATTAACCTCGATAAAGGTAGGCTCTATGTACGAGGGGGAAAGGGTGATAAAGATAGAGTAATACCTATCCATCCAGACCTCGTAGAGGGGCTTAGAAGGCTCATAGAAGGGAAAGCTGGTGATGATAGTGTCTTTGGTCTTTTGCCACGCTCAATAGGCAATAAATTTAGGCATTGGTCAAAGAAGGCTGGCGTGAAAATTCATACTCATAGCTTTAGGCATTACTTTGCTACAAACCTAGTAGAGAAAGGGGCGAATATAAAGGTAGTACAAGAGCTGTTGGGACATACCAGCTTGGATACTACTCAAATATATCTATCGGTGAAGCCTGACCACTTGGAGGATGCGATAGGGTTGCTGGACTAGTTAGCTCTGATTGTGACTACCTAACCATGCTTTCATCATCAAACCTAGCAGCATTTGGAATTGGACGAAATAGAGCTGATAGGAATCACACAACAGGTTTCTTCATTGATGGGTTTTTTCAGAGTCATCACTGTTCCAAACAAAGATTCGTCTTTGATAACTCCGGTTTTAGGCGAGTATTCCGCGACAGGTTTGGCATCGGGATAAAATCCTTCGGGGTATGTGGGACATACCGCAGAGTATCCTTCGGTTCTTTCTAGAACTTGTCCGTCAAATGAATTGGAAACCATAAATTCGAGAGCGTCTTCAACGGTATCGAATGGTTTGGAGCATTTTGTATAATTCCACTCACTCATTTTGACATTTTCTCCTGCATGAAAAAGTTTCACTGACGATATGAGTTTCTATTATAACTACTTAGAACAATATTTGATGTGAGTTTAATATGATATTTCTACAACAAAGTGTGGCAAAGGGGCTACGTCCGCTGCCATCTCTATCCAGTGAGCATAGTCCGACACAAATTTTTGAATAATGAGGGTACTCTCCCAGCTATTCCTATATTCCTGTAATCCTAAGATAG
>CAYMZR010000071.1:0-5531 GCA_964394975.1 uncultured Dehalococcoidia bacterium
ATCGTATTTTGTAAAGTCCAGTTCTAGCAGTCATGAATAGAGTATGCCCATCTTCGCCCCAGCCACAATTCGCTGGGATTTCCGGTGTTAGGATTTTTCCTAGCAGTTCGGCTTGTGGTGAAAACACCCATACCCCGCCAGGGCCGGTAGAATAAATTCGCCCTTCGGTATCAATTTTCATGCCGTCAGGAACGCCTTCTTCACCGTTATCTAAATCAGCAAACTGCCTGCCGTTCACTGGATATCCATCATCGTCAATGTCATACACATTAATGAATTTTTCCATTGAATCAGCCACATACAATTTTTTTTCATCAGGTGAAAATGCTATCCCATTGGGTCCGGTCATATCTTTAATTAATAGCTCTAACCCAGTGCCATTTGAAGATACACGAAAAACTCCGTTAAAATCCAGCTCCTTTCCTTGGGTTCTATTCATCAAACCATATGGAGGATCAGTAAAGTAAACCCATCCATCTGATTTCACAACGACATCGTTTGGACTATTTAACCTTTTCCCTTTATAACGTGTAGCTATAGCCTCTATATTTCCGTTTGAATCTGTTATAGACACACGTCTATTGGTGTGTTCGCAAGCTATTAGATTGCCGTTTTGATCTAGTGTTAAACCGTTGGAATTTCCACTCGGATATCTGTAAGTGGACACACTGGCGCCTTCTTCCTCCACGTCGTATCTGACAATTCTGCTATTTGGGATGTCAGAAAACAGCAAATGTCCATTTACCCATATTGGTCCTTCAGTGAATCCGAATCCTGTGGCAATATGCTCAACAGACGAGTTCTCATTCAGTATTTTTGAGAATGAGTTAGAGCGTATATCAAAATATGAAGTCATAAGTGCCTCTACTTGTTGTTTGTAAAACTTGTTTTCCAAGGACCATTTTCTATTTGAGCTTCAAATTCCCCTGGCCATGGCGGCATTGTACATATGATGAATTTAAGAGGCGTGTTTCCTGTATTTTTGAATTGAAATTTAGTGTTTTGGGGTATTGTTAGAGAAATTCCCGGTTCAACATTGACAGTTTCTTCAATATTTCCTTGTTGTCTCCATACCAAACCGGTTCCATGGGTGAAAAACCATATTTCTTCAACATTCCTATGGGAAATAGGGCTAGAGGTTAAGCCAACTGGTAACGTGCACTCGCTTAATCCTCCTCCTTTCATTTCGTGGAACAGCCTTATCTCCGAACCGTCAGGTGCCTTTACATGATTGGAACCTATATGACTGGTTTGGAATTTGGTAAACATATTTATGCAGGTTTATGGAGTCATATACTACTAATCGCCCATTGAAGAAGGATCGATGGTTTCATAGAACTCTATCCGCTGACTTTCAAGCAAAGGCCTATATTTGGCCCCGGCTTCCATAGCTTCTATAGGAATGTTATTTCCTTCCCTACTAGGAGACATAATCGCATCGTCAAACCATTCCAATACAACAATGTTTTGTTCACCCGGAAGGGTATATCCGTTATATGAAACAGTAAATTCGCCCCGGTGTCCTGAGTCTCGATAAATTTTTGCCTGTTGGTAAACAAGTTTTGCTACGTTAGCTGCTTCACCAGGTTGGGTTCTATAAACACGTCTGATTCTGTACATTGATTTAACTCCGGTTTTTTGTTTGGTACATAATAACTGACAGTAGTCGGGCGGGACATACTAAGAGTTAAGCAATTTCATGAAATCTTCAATTTCTGCTAGCGTTGGCATTGCAGCAGTGTCCCCTTTCTTAGTGCATGTAAGCGCACCACACATGTTACCCACCCTTAATGCCTTCGATAAGGTATCTATTCGGATTTCAAAATTTTTACTGAGCAAATCATGAAAATGGAAATTTTGTATCATTAATGTGGCAAGAAAACCAGCAACAAATGCGTCACCAGCCCCTACAGGATCTACAACTTTAATTTCAATACTGGGTTCATTTATGTAAGTTGAGCCATTAAAAAGTACGGCACCAGATTCGCCATCGGTCACAATAGTCAATGTACCTGGCCCTTGATAGAAGTGAGCAGCATATTCATTCGCTGAAAGCTTTAGTTGCCATATGGTTTCAGCTTCATCCCGTCCTACTTTGAAAATAGATACAAATGGGAGCAGTTTTTCAATGATGTTTTTAGCTTCAGTCGGAGTCCAGAGTTGATCGCGATAATTAACATCCATCGATACCGGAATATCCATTTTTTCGCATAATTGCAAAGTGCCCAGCACAGTCTTTAAGTTAGTTTTACTAAGAGCCGGTGTGATCCCTGTTACGTGCACAATATCTGCCCCGTTCAGGTGCTTTTTTATCTGTGGTAACGAGATTTCACTCGCGGCACTTCCTTTTCTAAAATATGTTTTTATGTGCTGTCCGTCTTCGTGATGATTTAAATATGATATTCCTGTTTTTTCTCCCTCGTAAATGGGAGCATCAATTTTGATGTGTTTCGAGAGAGTCTCTTGTATTAAATAGCCTGCTGGGTCTTGACCTAATCGGCTTATCCAGAAAATTTCTGCCAGGTCTCCTGTTATCTTCGAAAGATTAATCGCTACATTAGACTCAGCGCCGGCGACGTCCGGAAAATACTTCTCACACGGGTCAAATGCCCCTGTATATTCAGCGTTGTACTGAACCATTGTTTCACCGAATGTAATGAATTTTTGCACAGAGATTTCCCTTGGGAGTTATTAAGCAGTCTCTTTACTGACTAGCCTTGTGAACGGTCTCGTGGAATTTTTCGGCACCTTGGGATAGCCATGGCAGATAGCTAAATGAGAAGAACCGAGCTCCCAATTCTATGTATCTTCCCACAGCCTCGGTTCCTGCCAATGTCCCCGCTATTTTTCCCGAGGAACTGATTTTCCTAATGGCGCCTTCCACAACTTCTTTTACTTCACTTCGGTTGGCTCCTCCAGGAAATCCCATAGTTTGAGCTAGATCCCCTGGAGCTACAAAAAATACATCTATATTGTCTACTTCCAGTATTTCATCAAGATTATTCACCGCAATAATGTCTTCAATCAACACAATTAACATAGTTTGGTCATTTGCCTGGCTGAAATAGTTGTCGACCCCAATTCCTTGCCGGCTCGTGAAAGATCCTCTGTTTCCGATAGGAGCAAATTTGCCAGAATCTACTACCGAGAGGGCCTCATCCTTAGTGTTGATATGAGGTACTGTAATCGCCTGAGCACCAAGGTCAAAAGTTCTGTATATAGTAGCCGGGTCGTTTTGATGGACACGCACAATCGGAGTCATGTCCCAAAGGTCGCAGGCTCTTGTTAGGTCAGGGATATTGTTGAAATCTACAGGGCCATGTTCACCTTCTAGCCACATTGCGTCAAATCCCAGAGGTCCAAAATGTTCTATTAAGTCTCCATTTAAAGGTCCCATTGGGACTGACACTATTTTTCCGTCCTTTAAATTCTTTTTCGCTTTATTTTGTCTTAGATTAGTCATGTGTCTCCTTAATTTTTTCGTTTAAAACCACTTTTCCTTGTCTACAATGTTGTTAAGATCGTCGTTATCAAGAAACGACCGGGCATTCTCAATCAATATCTGATACCTCCGCTCTGAAAGGTTTTCTGCATCGGCTACGGCGATGTGAGGTGTCATAAGAACGTTATCTAACCCCCATAATTTATGGTCTAAAGGCAAAGGTTCTGTCTCGTACACGTCTAGACCGCACCCTGCTATAACCTCAGTTTCCAATGCCTCAACAAGGTCGTCTATTTTACAAACCATTCCTCTACCTATATTTATAAAATAAGCAGTTTTTTTCATGAGTTCAAAGGTTTCTTTGTTGAATGTGAACTCTGTTTCAGGAGTATGGGGTACGGTTGTGATTACAAAATCAGCTTGAGGGAGTAGTTGGGGAAGAGATGATGGCTGATACATCTCCACGCCATCTACTTTGTATTCTTGCCTGGGATCAATGCCGATGACTCGCATTCCAAGTTCCCGGCATAGTCTCGCCGTTTCGTGCCCTATTCCACCCACTCCGTTAATTAAGGCAGTTGCATCGCCAAGAAATACATATGGTGTTTTCCGAGCGTCCTTATCCCATATTCTTTCGCGTTTCGCATCCATATACCAAGGAAGCCCTCGGGATAAGGCCAGCACAAACATTAGTATGTGATGAGATATATGATCCCAATAGATACCTCTCGGGTTTGTAATTGCTAAGGAATGTTTGCATAGTTCCTCATAGTAATACCCGAAAAAAGGTCCGGCATCAGGATTGTGTAGCCATTTGATTTTGGAAGCTACTTTGAGGGATTCTGGAGGTATCCAACCCATGGCAGCATCCGCATCTTTAATCACCTCCTTGGCTTCCTCGTCTGTTTCAGGAGAATGAACATCGTATTCAGGTAGGGTATCCGATAATCTAGCTGCAAATTCACGCTTCAGATCATCCTGTGGCGGCATAAAAACAAATTTTGGCATATCCTTCTCCTAGAATTCTTTGATTCTCATTTGGAAACTTCATGAGGATATAACACTTACAGGAATCGGTAAATTCAAAAGTTGGAGATTTCGATGACGATTGTCGATACTCATACTCACGCTGGAATTAATTGGTTTGAACCAGTTGAAATGCTGTTACATCAGATGACTCTGAATGAGGTGGATCACGCTGTATTAGTACAACACGGGCGACCAGAATATGGCACGTATAACCATGGCTATCTATATGAATGTGTGGATAGGTTTCCTGGGAAATTCGAAATAATAGCAATAGTGGACTCCAAGGCAACAAATTCATTGGAGGAATTAGAAGAACATAAAGAAAAAGGTGCCGTAGGGGTTAGGTTGACAGCTAAAACTCGTTCTCCCGGGTCAGATGAATTGGCTATTTGGCGGAAGGCAGCGGAACTCAAAATGGTTGTCAGTTGTATGGGCACCGTGGAAGAGTTTTCATCCGATGAATTTTTAGAATTAGTAGCTGAATTTCCTGATATGCCCATAATAATTGAGCATTTGGCAGGTGGTGGTGAAGAGATTTCATTTCCACGAAATGGTAGGGCCCCAGTGGCCCCCTATTTACAGTTCCAGAAGGCTATGGGATTGTCTGATTTTAACAACACATATTTAAAAATCCATGGCTTAGGGGAATTTAACAAAAGACCAAATGCGTTGAACGACAAATTTGATATGGAATTTTTTGATGATGTTCCTCCTCTTTTAGAAATAGCAAAAACTTCTTTCGGGCATAGGCGAATTATGTGGGGTAGTGATTATCCTCCCGTCAGTGGCCGGGAGGGATATAGGAATTCTATGAAATCAGTGACCATGAATCCTGTTTTCTCCGCCCCGACGGAAAGTGAGTGGGTTATGGGAAAAACTGCTTTAACTTTGTTCGATTTTGAATAACATAAACTTTCATCGAGGTTGGGCGATTGCAGCTGCGTGTTTTTTTGCTTCAGCAATTGCTGTAGGCGGGTCTCAATATTCATTTGGGCATTTCGTCGAGCCTTTGGAGAACTCTTTTGGCTGGACTCGGACACAGATAGGATTGTCTTTGTCT
>CAYMZR010000071.1:5631-11418 GCA_964394975.1 uncultured Dehalococcoidia bacterium
ATGGGGAACAATTTTGGAGGAATGGTAATACAACCCATAGTTGCCTTTTTGGTCACAGTATACAACTGGAAGGTAGGCTACGCGGTTGTTGGTTTTTTAGGACTTTTGGTGTCTCTGTTTTCTTATTTAATCGTGAAAAACCCGGAACCTATTCGAGATGAAATATCTGGAGCAGACAAAAAGACCGAAAACTTGACAGGGCTAACCCTGCGTCAGGCTATTCGTACTAGAACATTTTATGCCATTACAGTTGCAATATTGTGTGGAACTTTTACTTATAGTTCCCTATTACCCCAAGTTTCTTCTCATCTCATCATAAATGGTGTTGGGGAAAGTACTGCCTCATTAGCCGTGAGTTTGTTTGCAACTTGTGGCATGGGCGGAAAATTTATTTTTGGAAATTTGTCGGACAAATATGGTCCGCGTAGAGCATTGATTCTGGACCTGTTGGGGCAAGCTGTTTTCGCATCTCTTCTGGTATACGCTGGTGACGGATTGCCAATATGGGTCATCGTGCCAGCTATGGGGTTTTTCTTAGGGGCTTTTGGGGCCCTTTATCAGTTGATAGTAATAGATGCTTTCGGCGTAAGACATTTCGGGGCAATAATGGGCGTCATTGCGATATCAAATGCTGTTCCTTCATTTGTGGGTCCGATTATTGCTGGAATAAGTTTTGATACAACTGGGAGCTATGCTAGCGCCTTTTTCATTACCGCGGGTATTTTTGCGATTGGTGCAATAGCGTTGAAGTTTTCAAAAGAAAATCCTACGGAAATGTAATATTGCGCTGTAGGATTCAGTTATATAGAACGTAGAAAGTTCACTATAGGGTAAGTTTCCCAATCGTTAGGGGAAGAGTCACTAACGGCGAATGTTTCTAGGTGCGGTAACGGTCTCTCAGAAAGATGTGCTGCAAATTCCTGGGCATCCTCTTGGCTTCTATAGTTTTTCAGACCTTCTATTTTATAGCTAATAGTGTCATTAATGTCTATCACTATGTCCATATTTTTTTCAATTTCACTTAGTTGCAAGTCGTACATTTCAGCTATATCTACGGAGATTGAAGGATAGAGTAGAAGGGGTTGTCTCTTATCGGAACTATTGAAATATTTGCCGTATGCAATAAGTGTGGATTTGTGAATGGCTATATGGTCAGAGTGGTTGGATATACCGGTTGGCCCGAAGGTAGAAATAACATCAGGTTCGACCATGTGCATTATATCTAACAGTTTTAATCCTAAGATTTCGGGATCTTCTTTATCAAGTTCCTGGTCGACGTAGCGCAGCATGAATGGAGGATTTACCCCAAAATATTCCATATTTGCTTTTAGTTCTGACTCTCTCACGTTTGCAAGATCTTCTCTTCTGATTTTTGTTTCACTAGTACCCAATGTACCTAATTCCCCGCCTGTGGCGGTGACCACGTAGACTTGATGACCTTTGTTTGCGAGTTTAACCATAGTTCCGGCACTCGCCGAAGTTTCGTCATCTGGGTGACCATATACCCCTAACCAAACGAATTTTTGTTTGTCAATTTCTGTCATATGAAATCCCATAGGTCATTTCTACAATCATTTTGTCTAGTTTTGAGCAGTCACGACATCCATTTCCCGAATCCGGCGGAGCTTTCATTCTTGAAACAGAGTGGACTTTTGAAAGGGCAATTGGTATTAGTTTTTCTGGTCTCCTATCCACTTCAATTATATTAGATTTGAAACCAAGGGCCATTCCATTTTCAGAAGTTGAAGAATTGGATGAAGCGTATTCCTTCTGACTTTCAGGTTCCATAAATATCAGATAAAGGTGGTTAACAGGATTGTAGCCATAGGATTCTGCTATCCATGCGTAGGCATTCAGCTGCATTTGATATGAAAGTAGCGTCGATTTCCTATCTGGATTGTATCGAGAAGTTTTGTAGTCTGCTATTACATATGATCCATCTGAAAGTCGAAATATAGCGTCCGCTTCTCCTCTTAATGTTATTCCAGTGGTTTCGTCAGTTCTATGAAATTTTCTCCAATGTGGTGGTTTTAGATTCTCGGTAACATTTCCAATTTCACGCAGCCAGTCAGGTAAAGAAGAGTGTTTTTCAAAATACGAGGCAATTACATTTTTGGTGAAACTGTCTATCGAGCTGAATATTGCGGGGAAGGCTTGATAGGGAAGATCCTTAATGTGCATTCGGACCCATGCACATCTTAAACAAGAGTATCGAGTTGCGTAGGTTCCTAATTCAGTGGCTGAAATTGTAATGTTCATTTTAATTTTCTGGTTATACTGGAGTGAGTATATATGAATATTATTACAAAAAAAGGAGGTATCTTGTGGAAAAACGGCGACTTGGGAGGACGGGGCACAATAGTACAGTAATTACTTTTGGAGCTTATTCGATAGGTAAACTTAAACAGGAAGAGGCTGATGTCGCCATACAGATGTGTCTAGACTACGGAATAAATCACATTGACATAGCGCCAGGATATGCTAAATCCATGGAACGAGTAGCACCTTGGATGCCAGAACTACGTGAGAAAATGTTTTTGGGATGCAAAACTCCTATGAGAACTAAAGATGATGTCTGGCGGAATGTTGAGGATATAATGCGCCGTATGAATGTGGATTCATTCGATTTGTTTCAATTGCACTCGGTTATAGATATTGAAACCTTGGATTTGGTCACCTCCAAAGGTGGGGCCTTGGAAGCTTTAGTTGAGATGAAAGAACAAGGTCTGATGAAATGGTTAGGGATTACCGGGCATGGTCCTTCTTCACCTTCTACCCATTTAGAGGCTCTTAGAAGATTTGATTTTGATACAGTCATGTTCCCAGTAAATGCCTCTATGTACAGAAATACTCAATATAGAAATGATTCAGATTCACTTATAAATTCTTGTAATCAAAAGGATGTAGGTATCCAGACAATAAAGATGATAGCTAGAGGAGGTTGGGGAGATGGCAAGAAAGATTGTGGTACTTGGTACGATCCTTACAGAGATCAGAAAGATATAGATAAGTTATTGTGGTGGTTGTTATCCCAGGAAATAGATACTGCTCCTAGCTGTGGTGAATTTTCCTTGCTTCAAAAAGTTTTAGATGCAGCCTCTCGATTTGCACAGTTGTCGATAGAAGATCAAGAGAATATTGTATCTACAAGAGTTTCAATTGACCCAGAACCTAAATTAGCAATAATTTAAGGGTATCGATAATTTCTCAATCCAGATATCAGACCCCATATAAGAAGGACAACACAGACTGACACTGCTCCTCCGAGCAACATAGTATTGCCAGCTCCTATTCGGTCGGACATGAAGCCAACTTCAAACGTCCCAATATTGTTTGCGGCCATTGCACAGAAAGAATGGAAACTTACGGCTCTGCCCCTCATATGGTCTGGTGTTGTTAATTGCACTGTAGTTTGTCTGGTAGTCATGCCAATTGCGTCAGTTGCCCCTAAACCAGAGATTATCCCACCACCTATTAGCAGTAGGAATAAGGGGTGTACGTTGAGAAATTGAATGGAACCAAACCCAAATAGCAGGATCGAATATATTCCTGTCGCGTATAAAACCAACAGTCCTTTGGCTCTGTATTTGGCTAGGAAAAGAACCAAAAAACTACCGCAAACTCCACCTAATGAATTTGCAGCAGAAAGCGGTCCAATTGCCCATGCCCCTTGCTTGAAAAGCCTGTCTACTATTAGAGGCATAATTTCTCTATAAAAACTGACTACGGTAACCCCAATATCCATGATATAGAGCCCCGGAAGAATAGGATGGTTTCTAACAAAGGTAAATCCTTCCCAAAGTCTTGAAATCATAGAACCTTCCGACGGTTTTTCCGTTCCATCAGTGCCGTATCTAGTTTTTATGAAAAGAGGGATAAGGGAAGCTGGAATGGAAAATAACACGCCAATCATAAATACAGCCTGCAACCCAATGAGCTTATATGCTAATGAAAACAGCAAGGGTGTGAGAATAGAACTTATTTGATATGTCGCTGTGTTAGAAGTGACGGCATGCATCAAGTGGGAAGAAGGGACTACATTGGCTGTAATAGCAGAGCGCGCTGGTCCTCCCATAGTACTGGTTACGCCGAGTATCGCAACTATCGTATATATGTGCCATGGTCGCAAAGAATCAGTGACCAACAGAACTGTCCCAAGTGTTATCAAGAAAAAACTAAAACATTGGGTGATACATATCAGCTTTTTCCTGTCAAACTGGTCAGCGAATGCTCCTCCAAACAACGAGGCCGGCATTTGAACAGCTAGTTGTACTAATCCCAATAGTCCAAGCTGTATTCCGGAACCTGTCTCTTCATAAAGCCAAACCCCAAACCCTAAGAGCCGTATTTGCATAGTGACAGAAGCGGATAGGCCTGATATCCAAAGCATTCTGAAATCGGGAAACTTGAAAGCAGACCAGGGTTTTATGTTATGTGAATCCTCAGTAATACTCAAAGGATAAAAAACCCATCGGTACTTTGAAAGTAAGGAGTCTGTTTATATATTTTATATAGTTCCACGAGGACATATTATAGACCAGATTTTGGCCTATGGGATGCCTTTATATATTGGCTTTGGTTTCACATCACTTGGTAGCGTCAGGGCTACTATATACGGTGATTTGGTCAATGAAAATAACATTCAGCGCCACGTGATTAAAGCTTTGACGACCTGGCGCTGAATGTTAATTCGCTTTTTATTTATTCTTTGGCAACCCGGTAAACTGGGAAGTTCATGAAATTTCTTTTGTGATCGCTATTACCTTGATCTCATTTAACCACAAGTTGTCTGCACCAGTAATTTTGTCACCAGGTAAGGGTCCATATTTGATGCAGGTCTGCGGTCTTCTAGATATCCTTTCTGATCAACTTCAACTTGCCAAGGAATTCTTATCGAGGCACCCCTATCAGACACACCATAACTAAACTGATCAATTCGTTGAGTTTCGTGGAGACCGGTTAATCTTTTGTCGTTTCCTGCGCCATAATTTGCAATGTGCTCATCTATATTTTTCCCAATAGCTTCACAAGCATCGATGATTGGCTGATATGATTCTCTCATGGCTTTTGTAGAGAAATTTGTGTGGCATCCTGCTCCGTTCCAGTCACCTGAAACAGGCTTGGGATCGATTGATACAACAACGTCGTAGTCTTCAGCGACTCTGTGTAGTAGCCATCGGGCGACCCATAATTGATCCGAAACATCCAGAGGGCCTAGTGGACCAATTTGGAATTCCCATTGGCCAGGCATTACTTCCGCGTTAGTCCCTGCGATACCTAATCCGGCATCGATACAAGCTGTAGCATGGGCTTCTGATATATCTCTTCCAAAATTATGGTTTGCACCAACACTACAATAATATGGGCCTTGTGCTTCAGGAAATCCTCCATCAGGGAACCCAATCGGTTGTTTCCCATCAGCTTCAAATAATGTATATTCCTGCTCGATTCCAAACCATGATTCCTGATCTTCAAATTTTGATGCTACTTCCGCACAGGCGGCCCGGTTGTTTGTAGGATGGGGAGCCATATTAGGCAACAAGACTTCACACATAACCAATTTGTTGTTTCCGCCCGATATTGGATCAGGGCATGAAAAAACGGGACGTAATACACAGTCCGAATTGTTTCCGGGGGCTTGGTTAGTGCTGGATCCATCAAATCCCCAAATTGGGAAGTCTGCCCCGTCGGGCAATATTCTCGTTTTAGATCTAAGTGAAGGAGATGGCTCTGTTCCGTCGATCCAAATATATTCCGCTTTAAATGCCATAGGTTTCACCTCAAATT
>CAYMZR010000072.1:0-10940 GCA_964394975.1 uncultured Dehalococcoidia bacterium
CAGCAAAAAGTAACGGAATGATGACCGGATACGTCCCAAGGCCAAAAGAACATGGAGCCAACACTGTCACTGACTACGATGAGGAGAATTATATCGATATAATCGCTGATGACTTCATAGATTTGTCTAAAAAAATGTCATCAGTCAAAAACCTGGTCAATAAGCTATAAAGTAAAGTGACAACCTCTACTGGAAATATTCTGGTAATGCAATCTGGCGGATGCACGCCTGTAGTAAATAGTACTCTTGCAGGTCTTATTAAGAACGCCCAAATAGTCTACCCGAAAAGCAGTATTTACGGGAGTCTACATGGAATAGAAGGTGCTATTGCTGGAAAAATTCCGGATATTACGGAGATTTCCAACGCTCATTTGGAATCTTTGGTAACTAGACCAGGTGCCGCATTGGGTAGTAGCAGATACAAATTACTCTCGAATGATTTAGAGCCTCTTCTGAAAACTTTGGAATCCCACGACATCAGGCTCCTTCATATAATAGGAGGGAATGATTCAGCTGAAACCGGATTGACTGTCTCGAAAGCAGCCAGAGAAATTAATTACGATCTCAAGGTTATTAACCTTCCCAAAACCATAGACAATGACATAGTTCTTACCGATCATTCTCCCGGTTATGGAAGTGCTGCCCGATTCATAAGTCAGGCCACTTTTGGGGCTGGCAAAGATGCTGAAGCAATGGGAATAAACTCGCCAATTTGCATAATTGAAGTCATGGGAAGGGATTCAGGTTGGTTAGCAGCAGCCAGTTCTTTCTATAAAAAAAGCAACTACGATGCACCTCATTTCATAGGGATACCAGAGATTCCATTCTCTGAAGAAGATTTTCTGATTTCAATGGAAACCTCCTACAGAAATAACGGCTATGCAATAGCTGTAATTTCAGAAAAAATCAAATCTAGAGAAGGTGTTCTTGGGGAGCGGAAATGCCCGATTTTTACTGATGATTTTGGGCATAGCTATTATGAAAGTCCGAGCAAACAGTTATCAGCACTTGTTGAAAGAAAATTAGGCGTTAGGTGTAGATGGGAAAAACCTGGGACGATCCAGCGTTCCTTAATGGACTCAATCTCCACCACAGATCGTGAAGAAGCGTATGTAATAGGTCAAAAAGCTATTGAAATGTCTCAATCTGAAATGACTGAAATTATCTTAACCATAATCAGATCGGACCAACTGACATACGATTATTCAATAGAATTCGCTGATCTAAAAGAAGTGGCCGGGAAAACCAAATATCTACCAGAAGAATACCGGCCTGATAAACAAGGCAATACCAGCGATTTATTTAAATCTTACCTACAACCTTTGCTGGGTAACCCTGTGTATGATACCGAGCCTATCTTTAACCTGAACTGAAATTGACTCAATTACCGCTCTAATGTACGCTTTTTCCACAAATTAAATAGTCAAAGCTTATCTAGAGTGGCTGAGGGACTGGCCCTTAGACGCCCGGCAACCGACTTGAGTAAATAAAGAAATTTATAAAAATACGGTGCCAATTCCAGCGGGATACAAAAGTGCCCGAAAGATGAGAGAACTACCAATACCTTATTTCAGTAACTTCTCTCTTTGGGAAGTTTTTTTTTGGTGAAAAATATCGGAACTCAAATTAATAATCTGATACAAACCGGTTTCATAGGGGGATCCGGTGTTTATGAATTGGAAGGTCTCAAAAATATTGAGACTATCGAAATAGAAACCCCTTTTGGTAATCCTAGTTCGTCAATTACTATAGGCTCCTTCGGAAACATTAAAATGGCTTTTATCCCGCGACATGGAACTGAACACTCATTGTTACCATCAGAAGTACCATATAGAGCCAATATCTACGCACTAAAAACCTTGGGAGTGAAAAGGGTAGTGTCAGTGTCAGCAGTGGGAAGCCTTAATGAAAAGATCAAACCTCTGGATGTAGTCATACCGGATCAACTGATAGATAGGACTAAAACCCGAGAAAATACTTTTTTCGGCGACGGGCTTGTTGCCCACATAAGTTTTGCAAATCCATTTTGCCAAAACCTTTCAAAAATGATTGTCTCTTTTTGTGAAGATTTAGGAATAAAAGGGCATTCCTCCGGAACGTATGTGGCAATTGAAGGGCCTCAATTCTCTACAAAGGCTGAATCTAATTTATACAGAATGTGGGGATGCGATATCATCGGCATGACAGCTATCCCAGAGGCAAAATTAGCCCGAGAAGCCGAAATGTGCTACGCCACCATAGCTCTTGTCACGGACTATGACTGCTGGAAAGATGACCAAGAAAACGTAAATGCCAATATGGTCATAAATAATTTAAAGCAAAATGTGAAGACATCTAAAAAGCTTATCAATAAAATAGCTGAGAATATGGATTTAATAACTGAGGAATGTGAATGCCATGAATCTTTGCGAGAATCATTGGTGACTCAAAGAATTCTTAATAATCAAAAAACAGTAAAAAAATTAAGCTTATTATTAAGAAAATATATACCAGGCTGAAATTGGAGGAGTGTGAAATGCCTAACCAAATTGAAGGTGAACCTTACGTAAGAATTTCGGTAGATGAAGCCGCTGAACTACACGGAAACGAAGACGTCGTTTTTGTAGATGTCCGAAGGACTGACGAATATATTGAAGGGCATGTAGAAGGTGCCTTATTTATTACCGTCGATGACGTCTTAGCACGAATAGATGAACTACCTCGAGACAAAGATCTTATGTTCATATGTGCTGCCGGGGTAAGAAGTGGGCTCGCCTGTGAGATGGCAGCGGCCATGGGATACGACTCATCCAAGCTATACAACATAGAAGAAGGGACTCCCACATGGATCGAACGTGGTTATCCAACTAGCCAAGGTACTGACCTATAGCATATGTCTTTATTAGTTGTAGGCTCAGTGGCCTTTGATTCAGTCAAAACTGCAGCAGGGTCAAGGACAGACTCTCTCGGAGGCTCTGCCCTGTATTTCAGTGCTTCAGCCAGCTATTTTACAAAGGTTAGTTTAGTAGCTGTAGTCGGTGAAGACTTTTCGAAAGTAAATAGAAAAACTTTGAGTGCTAGAAACATAGATATAAGTGGACTCGAAACAGCGAAGGGCAAAACCTTCCGTTGGGAAGGTATTTATGACACCCAGAACTTGAACTATCGTGAAACGATAGACACTCAATTAAACGTTTTTGCTGATTTTTCTCCATCCTTGGGAGAAAACAACATCTCTCATCCATTGCTATTTCTAGCAAATATAGATCCAGTATTACAGTACCAAGTTTTAAGTCAGATGAATCCCAAGCCAAAGATCGTAGCTCTAGACACTATGGACTACTGGATCAACGACCACAGGGATAACTTGAAACATGCAATTGAGAATGTAGACGTTCTTTTCATGGATGAAAAGGAGATAAAATCATTCACTTCCAAATCAACAATATTCGCAGCTGCTCAAGCTGTCCGGGATATGGGACCACGAATTGTCCTCGTGAAAAGAGGAGAATACGGAGTGGTGATGTTCAATGAAGGGGACCTATTTTCTGTACCGGCGTTTCCGGTAGAAAATGTTATAGATCCTACAGGAGCAGGTGATTCATTTGCCGGCGGATTTATGGGGTATTTATCCAGTACAAATGATTTCTCCCCGGAATCAATGCGCAGAGCCACTGTTATCGCCTCTGTCATGGGATCTTTTGCAGTCGAGGGATTTAGTACAGAACGGGTGGGAGAGCTCACCAGATTGGAAATTGAAGATCGATTTCGTGGTATTGCAGGTATGACTTATTTTGAACCTTTAGTGAATAACGAAAAATTATTTAATTAAGCACAACGACAGGAGAAAAAGATTGGGAACTACAAACTTTCCAGGAGACGTAAAGGATATTTCTCTGGCATCTGAAGGGATCCGGCGAATTAACTGGGCTGAACGTGAAATGCCGGTCCTGAGGCAAATTAAAGAACGTTTCGCCACGGAAAAGCCGCTAAAAGGGCTTAGGGTCGCGGGATGCCTTCATGTTACGACCGAGACCGCTAATTTAGCTATCACATTACGTGACGGGGGAGCCGACGTATTTTTGTGCGCAAGTAACCCACTGAGCACACAAGATGATGTAGCGGCAGCTTTGGTGTCTGAATATGGAATACCTACTTTTGCGATAAAAGGTGAAAACACTGAGACTTACTACAATCACATTATTTCTGTGCTAAGTACCAAGCCACACATCACAATGGATGACGGAGCCGATTTAGTAGCAACGTTACACGGGGAACGAACCGACTTGATGGAAAACATCATAGGGGGAACTGAAGAAACTACAACAGGAGTCATAAGGTTAAAAAGTTTAGCTGATGAGGGAAATCTTAAATACCCGGTTATCGCAGTAAACGATGCCGATACCAAACATTTTTTCGATAATAGATATGGTACGGGTCAAAGCACTCTGGATGGCATAACTAGAGCCACGAACGTTCTGTGGGCAGGTAAAACAGTGGTAGTTATAGGTTACGGATGGTGCGGACGTGGTGTAGCAATGAGAGCCAGAGGAATGGGAGCTAACACTATCGTCTGTGAGGTAGATGCCATCAGAGCTCTCGAAGCGGCCATGGATGGTCACCAGGTGATGAAAATGGAGGACGCATCAAAAGTGGGTGACATATTCATAACAGTGACGGGGGGAATGAAAGCCATAGATGGAAAGCATGTTGCCGATATGAAAGATGGAGTCTTATTAGCAAATAGTGGTCATTTCAATGTTGAGATAGATATTGAAGGAATCAATGAAATTGCTGATAGCAAAAGTGAAGTAAAACCTTTTGTAGAACAATACATTTTGACAAATGGTCGTCGCATCAATCTATTAGGAGAAGGAAGATTAATAAATTTGGCCGCTGCAGAAGGACATCCTTCGGCCGTGATGGACATGAGTTTCGCAGACCAATCGCTGTCAGCCGAATTTGTGGCTAAGGAATATAGAAATTTGGAGAATCAGGTTTATATTGTTCCAAGAGAAATAGACAGCGAGGTAGGAAGATTAAAATTGGTGGCTATGGGAATAGAGATCGACGAACTAACCGCCGAGCAAGAAAAATACCTTAATAGCTGGAATGTCGGTACTTAATCAAAAACAAATTCGTCCTTTTGTGACTTGGAGACTTGATAATGACTTTAAATTTTATGGAATCTGAATCCTACTTATTCACTTCAGAATCAGTAACCGAAGGACATCCTGACAAAATATGTGATCAGATTTCAGACGGGGTACTAGACGCAATGCTCAAATTAGACCCGAGAGCCCGGGTGGCATGCGAGGTGTCCTGTACCACTGGGCTAGTGGTTGTAATGGGTGAAATAACCATATCTGAAGGCTATGTGGACATTCCTGGTTTAGTTAGAAACACTATAAAAAATATCGGCTACACCGATCCATCATACGGATTTGATTATCAATCTTGTGGCGTGATGGTTGCTATTGATGAACAATCATCCGACATATCTGCAGGTGTCAGCAAGGCTTTAGAAACCAGATCTTCCGCTATGTCAGATGATGAAGTGGAATCTCTAGGAGCTGGAGACCAAGGAATGATGGTTGGTTACGCATGTAATGAAACTCCAGAGCTAATGCCCCTGCCGATGGCACTTTCCCATCAACTAACCAAGAAACTCTCTGACGTGAGAAAAAGTGGAGAACTTAAGTATCTTAGGCCAGACGGTAAATCCCAGGTGACTGTCGAATATTCGAAAGGAATACCGAAACGCGTTCACACTGTACTGCTTAGTAATCAGCATGATCCGGACGTTGAAAACGAAATTATTGAAAAAGATCTTATTGAAAAGGTCGCTAAGGACATTATCCCTAGCGATTTACTTATGGATACCCGGTTCATTGTGAATCCATCTGGAAGATTCGTCATAGGTGGGCCAGTAGGGGATACAGGATTGACTGGTAGAAAAATATTAGTCGACACTTATGGCGGAATGGCAAGACATGGTGGCGGAGCATTTTCAGGAAAAGATCCAACAAAGGTTGATAGATCGGCAGCCTATGCTGCTAGATGGGTTGCCAAAAATCTTGTGGCAGCAGGAGTCGCATCTCGAGCTGAAGTGCAAGTATCTTACGCAATAGGAGTATCTGCTCCTATATCGGTATCCGTGGAAACTTTTGGTACGAACAAAATTTCAAACCAGGAAATAGATCGAATAGTGGAAACACATTTTGACTTAAGGCCAGGCGCGATAATAAGGGATTTAGATCTAAGAAGGCCGATCTATTATCAGACTGCCTCCTATGGACATTTTGGCAGAACAGATATCGAATTACCTTGGGAACAAACCAATAAGGTTGAAGATATAAAGAAGTCCGTAAACATTTAGTTACAGGAGAGCACTTTTTGACTATACAATTTGGCACAGATGGCTGGAGAGCTCTGATGTCAGAGGAATTCACAGTAGAAAACGTCAAAATATGTGCTCAGGCTGTTTGTAATTTCATGTTGGATCGTGACATGGGACAAAATGGATTAATTATCGGATATGACACGAGATTTAATTCTGAAGTTTTTGCCAAAACTGTGGCCGAAGTAGCTGCCGGCAATCAAATACCGGTTATTTTATGTGATAGACCCTGCCCTACCCCGGTTCTAAGTTACAACCTAGTGTCCAAAGAATGTGGGGCAGGTGTAGTCATAACAGCCAGTCACAACTCCAAAGAATGGAATGGTTTTAAATTTAAACCATCCTACGGAGGTAGTGCTTCGCCAGAAATAATTTCAGAGATTGAGACCTACATATCTAGCATTGGAAACCCTGAAAAAATTCCCACAATGCCCATTGAGAGCGCAAAAGAGATGGGGCTACTGGAACAAATTGATCCTGAACCAATATATCTAAACCATATAGCTGAATTGGTTAATCTAAAGCGAATTAGAAATGCTGGTCTAAACATAGCCGTAGACTCAATGCACGGCGCAGGGTCAAGATACTTCACAAAACTAATGGAAGGTGGGAGCAGTAAGGTAGTGGAAATAAGAAGTAAACATGACCCTAGCTTCCCAAACATGATTCAACCCGAGCCAATCGCAAAAAACCTAGGGCCTCTAATAGATTTTATGGTGCACTCGAATTTCGACGTAGGCCTCGCTACTGATGGAGATGCGGATCGATTAGGATTGATAGATGAGAACGGGAATTACATCTCTACCCTCCAAACTTTCTCCTTGATTTGCCAACATCTTCTGGAAAATTTGGGGATGAAAGGCCCAATTGTAAAATCCATCACGATGACAAATGTAATCGATAAATTAGGTGAACTTCACGAGATTGAGGTAATAGACACCCCCGTAGGGTTTAAATATTTGGGTCCGGTCATGATGGAAGAAAATGCAATTGCTGCTGGAGAAGAAAGTGGGGGATACGGATTTAACGGTCATATTCCTGAGAGGGATGGCCTTCTTTCAGGGCTGTTGATTTTGGACATGATGTCTATTACACAATTAAATCCCTCTGATCTTCTCGAAGAATTAGAGGAACTGGTCGGGGTATATCATTACGATAGACATGATATTGAATTTGATGAAAAAGATCGTGAAGAAAAATTGATCACCATAACAGGTTCAGAATTTGAATCTATAGGCGATTTGAAGGTAGTATCCACAGATAATAGAGACGGACTTAAATTAAATTTAGAAGAAGATTCTTGGGCACTTATCAGGTTCTCGGGAACGGAGCCGTTGATCAGAATATATGCAGAAGCATCCACAACTGACCAGGTAGAAAAAATCATCGAAAATTGCAGTAAGATACTCGGACAGTAACCCTGAATTTATATATTGTTAATCGTTTATAGACTTACCCCGCAATTAGAAAGATGCTAGGAGGCTGAAGTGTTAGATAGATTTAAAGTACCTAAAGAAGATGAAGTAAAAGTATCCGAGTCTGCTCTTAGGAAAACAGTCCAGGAAATATTTGAAAAAACTGGGCTAAGCAAAGAGGACTCTCAAAATGGTACTGAGGTACTAGTTACCGCTGACTTGAGAGGTGTTGAAACCCACGGCGTCTCCAATATGCTAAGAATATATGTAAAGCTTTTTGAGGAAGGAGAACTCAACAAAACCCCAGATCTAAAGGTGATTAAAGAAACCCCTGGGACAGCGACAATTGACGCCGACAGGGCACTTGGAATCATGGCCGGCGTACCAGCCATGGAAACAGCTATATCGAAAGCTAGAGACGTCGGGGTAGGAATTGTAACGATGTTCAATAGCGGGCATATGGGAGCTGTCGGTCATTTCTCAATGATGGCTGCTCAACAAGATATGGTGGGGATGTGTTCAGTGGCAGCAGGAACAGGAATTTTACCCACATTTGGAGCTGAGCCCCGACTAGGTACAAATCCGATTTCTATAGCATCTCCATCTAATCTTGAAGCCCCAATACTGTTCGACGCTGCAACTTCTGCTGTTGCCGGTAACAAATTGAGACTGGCAGCAAGAGTAGATGCAACGCTTTTACCTGGTTGGGTGGCAAGTAGTGACGGGTCTCCGATTATGGAAGAAACCAAAATAGTTAATAGAGACGATTACTATCAGCTTCCTTTGGGCGGTTCGAGAGAACAAGGTTCCCACAAAGGTTACGGTTTTGGACTGATGGAGAAATACTTGGCTCACTGCTATCGGGAGATGACCCAGGAATGTTGAGAGACACACCATCCTGGACACCTTCTAGAACCTACTTTGCTGCCTATAACGTAGATGCCTTCACAGATATAAATGTTTACAAAAAAAATATGGATGATATGCTTTCGACTCTTAAAAATACCCCGCCTGCTCCAGGGCATGAAAGGGTTCTATACCCTGGTCTTTCTGAAAGCGAAGAGATGGCTAAAAGAAAAGAAACTGGAATACCTCTCCATAAGGAAGTAATTGAATGGTTTTCTTCGACCACAAGAAGATTGGGGTTAGAAGAAATGGAATTATTTTAGATATCTGTCCGTTTAGGTTTTAGGGATACCGTTCACTAATATGAACAAAAAAACAACTAGTGGAAATGAAAACAAATCACTACTGATTCTTATTGACGGCCACGCCTTAATTCACCGAGCATTTCATGCCATACAACAGCCTTTGACGGTCAGCACAAGCGGAGAGGACGTAAGAGGGGTATATGGATTTATTAATGCTTTTATTCGTGCTTTATCAGAACTAAAGCCCACTCACGTGGCTATAACTTTTGATCTGTCAGCTCCCACGTTTCGGCATAAAATGTTCGATGAATATAAAGCTCATCGTGCGCCCACTCCTCCTGAACTACGTCCTCAATTCGACCGAGTCAGGCAGGCCATGTCTGCATTCCAGGTCCCAATCTACGAAATGGAGGGATATGAAGCCGATGACCTCCTAGGAACTTTGTCCAAACAAGCAGAGGATATGAGTCTAGATACTGTCATACTAACGGGAGATTCAGATACTCTCCAGTTAGTATCTGAACACACACGAGTTTTTATGAGTTCCAGTTTTCAACGATCTTCTATGTACGACATAGAAGCTGTGAAAGAAAGATACGGAGGACTCGGACCGGAATTTGTATCGCAGATAAAAGCCCTTCAGGGTGACTCATCTGACAATATACCTGGCATTCCGGGTATTGGAATAAAAACCGCCATAAAACTACTTTCTGATTTCGGTTCCATACAGGGCATATACGAGAATTTGGAAGATGTGACTCCTCCTAGAGCCAAGAAAAATTTATCAGAAAATATTGATATAGCAGAAAAAAGTCAGATATTAACCAAAATCGTTAGGGATGTACCGATAACACTAGACCTTTCGACAAGCGAATTTGGTACCTTTGATAGAGGCAAAGTGGTCGACTTATTTAGAGAATTAGAATTTCATTCGATAATACCTAAAATTCCTGCAGATAAATCAAATTCTGGCAACGATAAAGAGAGTCAGAGTCAACTCTCTTTTTTAGATGAGAAAATAGACACAGAATACATCGTAGTAAACAATGAACAATCTCTGGCTGATCTGCTGACAAAAATAGATATACCGACTGGTTTTTCCTTCGACACAGAAACCACCTCAACGAATCCAATGACTTGTGAACTGGTGGGTATATCTATAGCTGTCGAGCCTCACAAAGGCTGGTACATACCTGTCGGGCATAAAGAAGGGGACCAGCTTAAAAAGGGTGTCGTCATCGCTGCTCTAAAACCTATTTTTGAAAACCACGCCGTACCTAAAAGGGCTCACAACGCTAATTTCGACATGATGGTGTTAATGAATGATGGCATTAAAGTGGAAGGTCTCTCTTTTGACACTATGGTTGCTGCACATCTATCTGGAAGAAGAAATTGGGGATTGAAAGAACTGGCACTGGAATGTTTCGGAGAAGAAATGACACCCATCAAAAATTTGATCGGTACCGGAAAATCCCAAATAACCATGGCAGAAGTCCCCATAGAAGTAGCCTCAGAATATGCAACGGCTGACGCAGATTTTACTGAACGTCTTCATGAAATGATGCGATTTGAACTTGAACAAAAAAATATTTCTAAATTATTCGAAGAAGTCGAAGTTCCTTTAATTCCTATTTTAGTCACCATGCAAAGAAATGGTCTCAAGCTAAACAAAAAATTGTTAGAGGACATGTCTTTCACCATTGGGCAGCAACTAGACGAAATTAAAGCTGAAATGTTTGAACTAATTGGTCATGAATTCAATCTGAATTCTCCCAAACAATTGAGCGAATTACTATTTTCAGAGCTTAACCTACCACCGACAAGAAAAACTAAGAGTGGGTATTCAACTGACGCCCAAGCATTGGAAGATCTCAAAATAATCCTAGATAGAGGTGAATCTGAAGATTCTGATCCCAGATCATATGAAGTGTTAAACAGAATTTTAGAGCACCGTGAACTAGCCAAAATTAAATCGACTTATATAGATGCCCTTCC
>CAYMZR010000073.1:0-10914 GCA_964394975.1 uncultured Dehalococcoidia bacterium
AAGATCGACCCAATATGGTGATAGATGATAATTTGGAAATTGTGGCTATCTTAGGGGGTATATGGGTAAACCAATACTATTTCCCAAACAAAAACGATACGGAAATGCAAAAAGTCCGGGAAATAATAGCAGACGTGGAATCATCAGGAAGTTCTGATGATCCTCGTTTCAGAAAACTGAAAATTATCTAGATATATCCTAATAAATACGAGAGTGTATCAGGATACTATTTTGATTAATTTGAACATACCCCAAGCAGCGAAGGACATAAGGCCAATAAGAAAAAAAGACAGCACGATCATGTAGAGATATTTTTTCAATATATAAAGCCAGTTTCCCTCTTGGAGTTTACGAAATAGAAATACATAGCGCCAAAATTAATCAATTCCTTTATCTGAAAGAAGACATCACTTCTTCAGAAAGCCAATCCATTTTCTCTAAGGAGGAGTTTAAATCAGAGGATCTGGTATCTAAAACAATATGACTAACTCCTAAATTCTCATATTCCTTTATATCTGAAATGATTTGCTCTGGATTACCTGAAAACCTCCTTCTTTTGCCACCAAAAGAATCTTCCTTGTCGTATACAGGAGCCTTCAACACTATAGAAATTTCAGATCTATCTCTTCCCATTTGTTCACAATATGAATCCATATACGAGATCTCGGTACTCATCTCAGAAGGCTCAAGCGGTGAAGCCGGATTAGCACCTACAGGATGCCAAGCATCAGCCATCTTAACTACCCTTCGTATAGCCGCTCTACTTTGCCCTCCAACCCAAATAGGGGGGCCGGGGGTTTGTATCGGCTTTGGTGCGAATTGAAGCGGCTTGAAAGAATAAAAATCACCTTCGAAAGAGGGTTCCTCTTTGGTCCATAGTTCCTTAAATATAGCAATATATTCGTCTGTCACCTTTCCCCGTCGGTTAAATGGAGCTGTATCCAAAGATTCAAATTCCTCTGCCAACCAACCTACCCCGACCCCAACAACCAATCTACCTCCAGAAAGCACATCAATGGTAGAAAGCATTTTTGCTGTCAAGACAGGGTTCCTGTGAGGAACAATCATAACGCTTGTTACAAGCTTTGCAGTGCTTGTAGCAGCGGCCAAAAATGCCAGCTCTGTAATCATCTCAAGGTGCTCACCAGAACTATCCCATGGAACCTCAGACCCAACGGAGTAAGGATACTGAGATTCTGGGTTTATAGGGGCTATAACATGATCTCCGGCCACCATGGAATCAAACCCAATTTTTTCAGCATGAGAAGCAATTTTCAATATTGGCTCTCTTTGAGCAAGGGGGCCATGAGTTGGCAAATAAAATCCAAATTCCATTTTAGTTCCTCTCAAAATATTCTATTCAGGTAAGTTAGTTTTCAAAAATCCGTGAACCAATTTATTGAACAATTCTGGTTGCTCATAATAGACAGAATGCCCAGATCGTTCCACCATAACAAATTTTGAATGTGGAATTAACGATGAAGCTATCTCTATAGTTTTGGGATGCACCAATTTATCTTCTTCCCCAACCATAAATAACGTTGGTATAGCTAGGTCACTAAACCTTCCATCTGTTGAACCATTATGATTTGGCCTTGGAGCTAGAAAATCGGGAGTGTGCCTTGGATTCATTCTCATAATTTGTCTGTACAACAAAGACCTTTCAGGAAATTTTTCTGAAAATTCAGGAGATAGTGCCTTAATCGCACCCTCCGGTAAATATGGGGGCGATGCCTTATGTTTTTTTCTTACTTCTCTGGATTCCTCATTATCAGACCCTCCATTTGTGCCAGAAAAAACCAATGCTGCCACACGTTTTGGATGTCTTAAGGAAAATACTGCTGCAGTTCGCCCACCCATCGAATGGGCCACGATAGCGGCCTTATCTATAGCAAGGTGATCGAGAAGCCCTTCCATATCATCTGCAAACGCTGTCCTTCCTTTTGGCACAGTTTCATCCGGTGTTCTGCCGAAGGTTCTATGATCAAAAATCACACATTTATAAAACTTGGAAAAATACGGGACCTGCTGCCACCATGATATGTGATTTCCACCTGAACCATGGGCAAAAACGATAGGGTAACCCTCTCCATGTACTTCGTAATACATGGACACGCCATTCACTTCTGCGAAAGCCATTACTCTCCTTTACATGTACCGCGTAACTATTCCCTCACCCCTGTCACTCCTCCATCAATAACTAGTTCTATGCCTGTTACAAATGAAGATTCGTCAGAAGCAAGATATAAAACGCCGTAGGCCACGTCAATCGATTGTCCGATGCGGCCAAGAGGTATAGAGCCAACTCTCGACTCGGGATCACTGGAGTGGGTCACCGATCTAATCATGTCAGTATTGATAGGACCAGGATGAACAGAATTACATCTTATATTGTCAGATGCGAAACGGCCGGCTGTTGACTTTGTGAGAACCCGAACCGCCCCTTTAGATGCTGCATATGCAGGAGAGGACAAAGGTCTCCCTACCAAGCCTGCTATGGAGGAAATATTCACAATAGACCCTCCACCAGTCCTCTGCATTGCTGGAATTGCATATCTAGTACCCAAAAAAACGCCTTTGGAATTAATCTCCATAGTTCTATCCCAATCCTCAGAAGACACTTCCATATAGTCTTGAGGCAGAGCAATACCCGCGTTATTTACAAGGATATCTAGTCTCCCATATTCAGATTCGGCAAAGGCTATGGCTTTTTCCCAATCCTGATCATTCGTCACATCCAGATGAACATATTTTGCCATACCACCAGAATCTAGAACTTTTTTCTCAACTTCATATCCTAATTCGTCCAATACATCTCCGAATACTACCCGCGCACCTTCAGAGGCGAAAAGACTAACCTCTTCCGCTCCTTGACCTTTAGCGGCCCCAGAAATGAGAGCCACTTTACCTGCAAGTCTGTTCATTTTTGACCTCCCAAACAGTCCTTCACAATGCTTTCCATTTCATATCACCATTAGCCGTATTAACTCTTCCAAAATGTTCATCCGGATGAAAATGTCCCGCTGCTATGATCATGCCTTGAGATATTGATCTATCAATTAGATCTCGTCGGCTTTTTTCACTAGCCGTTTTATCAACATCCACACCAGCGGACCAAGAAGGCTCACTTATTTGAACTTTACTGTGAATGGCATCTCCAACAATCGCTGCTTTTTCTCCCCCGGAACTCAGTATAAAAGACATATGACCAGGGGTGTGACCAGGGGTCGAAAGCGAACTGATTTCGTCAGTAACATTAAAACCATCACCGAAAAGATCCATCAAAGATAAGGACTCCAATGGAATAACATTTTCACTAACCCAAGGAGCATTAACCAGAATTTCTGGTCTAGTGAAATAATCCCAATCTATCGATGGAACCAAGTACCTCGCATTAGGGAAGTAAGGAATCGGTGGATCCGAGGAAAGGTCCAAATTCCAGCCCACATGATCGATATGCAGATGACTATGGACCACTATATCAATGTCTCCGGGCATAATACCCCTTCGAAGGAGATCGTTTAATAAATCTCCTTTTTGGTTCCCCCGAGTCGGATGAGGTCCTGGTCCAATTCCGGTGTCTACCAAAACTATCTTTCCATTAGACCTCACTATAAAACTTCCATAGTAAAGTTGGACTAATCCCTTATCCAATACCTCTTCTTTATACGGTTCCCATAGGGCAAGATCCACATCCGGGAAAAAATCATCAGGAGATCGTGGTGGAGGCACCATATCCATCAAAGATATGATCTCTAAATTTCCGATTTGTAATTTTTCTTGCATCTATTCCCACTCCATAATTAATTTGCCATGAAATCATCGTCAGCTTTCATCCTGTTACACTCACTTCGACATTGTATTCCTTTTTTTGCAAGGTTTTACTTGACACGATAAACGAGCGAGGAGATAGAAATGGAAAAAATCAAAGTTGGATTCATCGGGCTCGGGAACATGGGAGGAGGAATGTCATTAAATATCGCCAGGGCCGGCTACGAAATGGTAGTTCACGATATTGACCGAGAGTCGGCTACAGGACTTCTAGAATTGGGTGCCGAGTGGGCAGACACACCAAAACAATTAGCCGAGTCTGTGGATGTAATTTTCACGTCGCTTCCAGGGCCACCAGAAGTAACTTCAGTCTCTACTGGAATTGATGGGTTGATCGAAGGGGTATCTAGGGATTCAATTTGGATCGATCTCAGTACAAGTTCACCTACATTAATTAGAGAATTATCGAAAAAATTCGAAGATCGAGGAGCTGCTGTTTTAGACGCACCAGTGAGTGGTGGGGTGAAAGGCGCTCAAACAGGTAAATTAGCCATAATGGTCGGGGGAAACAAAAGCATATTTAATCAAGTAAAACCGATCCTAGATTCTTTTGGAGATAAGGTTAGTTATACTGGTTCGATTGGTTCAGGTAGCATATGTAAACTTATGCATAATACTATCGGGTATGGTTTGCAAATGATCATATCTGAATGTCTTACTCTAGGAGTGAAGGCGGGAGTAAATCCGAAAGAACTGGTCGAATGTATAAGAAATGGTAGTGTAGGAAGAGGTAACTTACTTAACGTCACATTACCTGACACTTACTTACAGGGTAAATTTGAGCCTCCAAATTTTGCCCTCAAGTTAGCAAGGAAAGATGTTTCATTAGCCCTCGAACTTGGACGCGAATATGACGTTCCAATGGAGGCGGCAAGTCATGCTTATAATGAACTGACTGCCGCAATGAACAGAGGATGGGAAAACAAAGATTCCAGGATTAGCCTACTCCTTCAAGAAGAAAGAGCAGGCAATATCGAGGTTAGAATGGACAGGTCAGAGTAGGCTCCAGATATAATCCGTTAATCTCCTGGCACCATTTCAGCAACCGATCCCTTAAATGCTGGCATAACTTCTTCAGAGAACCGTTCTAGTTGCTCGATTATTACATTTTTTGGCGTGCCAACTGGATGGCTAACACTTACTCTATCTAACCCAGGATATTTTTTCTCTAGTGATTTCAACTGTTCAATAATTAAGTCCGGTGGGCCCGCAAGTACACCGCCAGCCTCGACTGCGTCCTCTATCGTAGGTAACCCCGCGGTGAGTGCCGTTTCAGGGTTACCCATAGCATTAATCTGATCATCACTTAAAGCTCTCACTAGTCGAAGGGGACCAAACATTTTCAGATTTTCTTCGTAATAATTACCAACTTCCTTCATAGCTTGCTCTTTTGTATCCGCAATATGAAAATGAAATCCTATTGCCAAATTCTCTCCGAGTTCCGTTTCCACCCCTATCCTGGAATAAGCGTCCCTGAATCCTTCTACAGCTTTATCCATAGCCCCACCTTCAGAACTTCCTCCCCCTATAATTCCACTCATACCGTGCTTCGCCATGAAATCTAATCCACGGGGTGTGGCACTTTGAATAGGTTGCCAGCATTCGACAGGTCGATTTACCGGTCTCGGCACCAATGTGATTTCTTTTAATTCATAACCTCTGTAGGGAACATCAGGAGGTATGGTGTAGTTGGAACCTTTATGGGAAAAGGAATCCTTATTAAAAGCCTCAAATATTATATCGACCTGCTCCTCAAACAACTCTCTATTGGCCGGTTGATCTAGAAGAGGAGAGCCGAAAGTTTCGACTTCTCTAGTGTGGTATCCCCTACCAACACCGAACACTACCCTGCCGCCAGTCAACACATCAGCAGTAGCATAATCTTCTGCCAGTCTCAAAGGATGCCACATAGGAGCAATATTGAACCCGCAACCCAACCTGACGTTCTTCGTTAAATGTGCCAGATGTAAGGCCATCATGAGAACATTTGGCAGACATTCGTACCCTTCAGGTTGAAAATGATGTTCAGCCATCCAGAATGTGTCATACCCACATCGGTCCATAGTCTGAGCTATCTCTGTAGCCTTTTCAAAAACTGACACAAGATATTCATTACCAAATATACGGTCGTTCACAGGTGTACCGGCATACCCAACATTTGCCAAATCTACATGGCCAGCATAAAGGCTATCGAAATTGGTAATCATTTTCCCTTCTCCTAGATACTTTTAGATACTTTAGAAAATTAACTTAGATTTGGGCGAATAATACCAGAGAACCAGCTGTACTATTTCCGTCATGAAAATTTCCCATGAACCCCCCTTTATGAGTTCCGGAAACAAAAAAGAATAGAAACTGAAGTAAAATGTCGGCCATTACCAATCCATAGGGCATTTATATGACCTTTAAAAAAATACTCATAGCTAATCGCGGAGAAATTGCAATCCGAATTGCAAGAGCCGCCTCAGACATGAATATTTCTACTGTTTCAATCTATTCTGAGGATGATATTGGGTCTCTTCACGTTCGATCGACGGATGAATCTTTCGGGTTAAAGGGGAATGGGGTATCCGCATATCTAGATATCAATCAAGTGGTGGGAATTGCCAAGGAATCTGGTGCAGACTCCATCCATCCCGGATACGGATTTCTTGCAGAGAACCCTGAATTTGCAAAAACCTGCCAGAAGGAAGGAATCACATTCATTGGGCCCAGTGTGGAAATGCTGGAGCTATTTGGAAATAAAGGAAGAGCTAGGTCAGCTGCAAAAAAATCGAACGTGCCTACACCAGCCGGAATAGAAGGGCCAATCACTATTGACTCTGCAAGAGATTTTTTTAGCCACCTTGAAGAAGGTAGTGGGATGATGCTTAAAGCTATAGCCGGCGGCGGCGGGAGAGGAACTAGAGCAATAAAAAATCCATCCGAAATAGAAAGGTTATTCAAGCGATGCCAATCTGAAGCAAAAAGAAACTTTGGAAACGGCGATTTATATGTTGAACAACTTATAGAAAATGCAAAGCATATCGAAGTCCAGATAATAGGAGATAGTTTCGGCAATGTAACACATCTCTGGGAAAGGGAATGCAGCATACAACGCAGATATCAAAAATTAGTTGAAATTGCTCCTGCACCTTTTATTACAAAAACTCTTCGTGATCAAATTATCGAATCAGCTATTAATCTTGCCGATAGTGTGGGGTATTGTAATTTGGGCACCTTCGAATTCCTAGCCTACCAAAGCCATGGATCTGAATACGACTCATTTGTCTTCATTGAAGGGAATGCCAGACTACAGGTCGAACACACCGTTACCGAAGAAATAACAGGAATAGATATTGTACAGTCTCAAATAAGATTGGCAGATGGGGCCACATTAAGTGAAATAGGACTCGATCCAGACAATCCCCCCACAGTGAGAGGATACGCAATACAAAACAGAATTAACTGCGAAACCATATCTAACACAGGCCAAATAAAACCCTCTACAGGAAAAATTACAAGGTACGGGGCACCTGGAGGATTAGGGATCAGAACTGACGGATTTGGATATTCAGGGTATGAAATCACAATGGCTTTTGACTCTCTAATTGCAAAACTCATATGCCATTCAAATTCCGACCTGTTTCTAGATGCCGTAAATCTATCAAAACGAGCACTATCAGAATTCAATATAGAAGGAGTTGACACTAATATCGAATTTCATTTGAACCTCCTGTCTCATCCTGAATTTATATCTGGAAATATAAATACCCTTTTCCTTGACGATAACTTAGGGGAATTAATCCCAGACGAATCAGCTTCAAGCGAGGAAATCAGTACCGGCCAACCATCCAAACCTAGTGTTACATGTCACACCCAAATTCCATAGAGCACCTTTACTGGGGAACACACCAAATATATTTTGAGAATACTTCTAGGAATAGCTGAATCAAAAATCGATGACTTATATGTTTCAGGGGTACTTACATAAATAAGAAAAGGAGACACCAATGGGAACCAAACTGAACGGCGAGGTAGCTATAGTGACAGGTGGGAACAGCGGGATAGGTGAGGCAACTGCTCACCTGTTTGCCAAAGAAGGAGCGAAGGTGGCCATCTTAGCTAGAAGAGAAAAAGAGGGGAGAGAAGTCGAATCTGCTATAAAGGCTTCAGGTGGGGAAGCCACATTTTTTCAATGTGATGTGGCTGAAAGAAGTCAAGTAGATGCAGTAGTGAAGAATGTCGTTTCAACATACGGAAAAATAGATGTCCTGTTTAATAATGCGGGGGGAGGCGATAGAGGTAATTTTCCCAACGAAACAGATGAAGGTTGGGACAGGGTCATTGCCGTAAATTTGAATGGGACATTCTATGTATCTCGAGCCGCCTGGCCACATTTGATCGAATCTGGAAACGGACGCATCGTAAACATGTCGTCGCTGGCTGCTCAAAGAGGATTCAGTAAAAACATGTATGACCTGGTAGGTCGCGGACCTTCATCCTCCTATTACGCAGCAAAAGCAGGCGTTGATGCATTTACGAGATATGCAGCTGGTATGGGAGGCCAACACAACATCAGAGTAAATGGTGTAAGACCTGGCCAAATCATCACTCCCTTGACCGATGTTGGTGGGGGAAACCATTCCCTTAAGGCAGCCTTCGATTTTATCCAAATATTAGAAGGTACAGGTTACCCCGATGATGTGGCCAATACCGTTTTATTCCTAGTATCAACCGATTCCAGATTCATCACAGGAGAGATAATAAATGTTGACGGGGGTATGCCTGGAAAACTTTAATCTAGTCAAGCAAGTATTGTTTCTATAAAACATCTTTGTGTAGTAGGATGCGGGAATAACAGCATTTAGAGCTCACCTAATGTAGTGGTATATGCAGTACACATTTACAGAAAAAGAAGAAAATTTCAGAGATGAACTATTGGAATTTTTAGAAAAAGAATTGCCTGAAGATTGGAATTCTTTATCACCAGAAAGTCATTTTTCTAAAGAAAATTTACCGTTTACCAAATCTATGGCCAAAAAGCTGTCAAAAAAGGGTTGGTTGACCATGGCATGGCCTGAAGAATATGGGGGTCAGGGTCGCTCAATAATGGAGCAATTAATATACAGGGAAGAGATGACTTACCAGGATGTTCCTGGAACAGACCTAGGAACAGGTGCTATTAGCTGGGTCGGACCTACCTTGATGATTGCCGGTACCCATGAACAAAGAAAGGAGCATCTACCTCCTATTGGAAATGGTGATGCCTACTGGTGCACTCTTTATAGTGAGCCTGGGTCAGGATCAGATTTGGCCTCACTTCAAACACAAGCGCAAAAAGATGGTGATGACTACATAATAAATGGCTCAAAGATATGGACCAGCTCCGCTCATATCGCAGACTTTGGCTGGTTAGCAGCAAGAACCAATCCTGAAGCTCCAAAACACAGGGGCATTAGTTTATTCATGGTGGATATGACATCACCCGGAGTTACGGTAAGGCCGATATACAACATGGCCGGATCCCATGAATTCAATGAGGTTTTCTTTGAAGACGTCAGAATACCATCCAAAAACCTTGTTGGAGAAGAAAATCGCGGTTGGTATACCCTTGCGGTAGCTTTAGACTTCGAAAGATCGGGAGTTGGATATTCAGCCAATGCAAGAAGAATACTTGAATCTCTGACAGTCTATGTAAAGTCAGCAAATAAAAATGGCAATCCGCTTTCTGAAAACCAATTAGTTCGAAACAAACTTGCTGAAAGATATATTGAAACAGAGGTTTCAAGGTCTATGTCATATAAAGTCGCTTGGATGCAGAGCAACGGTATGGTTCCAAATGCTGAAGCTTCCATGTCTAAATTATTTGGAACGGAATTGGTACAAAGAGTCGCAAATACAGCAATGAACATAATAGGTATGAACGCCCTGCTATCACATGAATCAGATCTGTCGCCCATGGAAGGGGCCGTCCAGAAAATGTATTTGAGCTCTTTTTCATCCACAATAGCCGCTGGCACTTCAGAAATCCAAAGAAACATCATTGCAGATAGAGGTTTAGGTTTACCGAGGGCTTAGTTAGATATCTAAATCACATATGGTGGTCTCCGACAAAATGGAATCTTTATGTCCTCCAACTCAAGAAAGGCTTTTGCCTTATACCATTTTGGATCTGACCGAAGGAGGCCATAATATTTGCGGTCGGCTTTTGGGAGATATGGGAGCGGAAGTCATCAAAATAGAGCCCCCCGGTGGCAGTCAAACGCGTCTACGAGGACCCTTTACAAAAAATTCAGCTGGTAAGCCCAAAAGCCTATACTGGGCATCATATAACTCCAACAAAAAAGGGATTACCCTTTCACTTGATACCGATGAAGGAAGGCAAATATTTCTTAAGTTGGTGAACAAAAGTGATGCAATATTAGAATCGTTTCAGCCTGGATACCTTGATTCATTAAATATAGGATTTGAAACCCTCGCAAAAACAAATCCCCAATTAGTGCATACATCTATGACGCCTTTCGGCTCAACCGGACCATATGCTGGTTTCATATCCACGGATCTAATAACCAGTTCAATGGGCGGAATGCCTTTTGTAAGTGGTGACGAGGATCGTCCACCCGTAAGAATAAGCTTTCCGCAAGCCGAATTAGTTGCTGGTTCTCAAGCTTTTGGAGCAACAGTAGCTGCCTTAAGGCACAGTAGAAACAGTAAAACTGGACAACATGTAGATGTAACGGAACAAATAGCGGTGATGTGGACTTTAATGAACGCCACGCCATTTCCTCAATTACATGGCACCGATGTAACCAGGGCGGGGGCATTCAGAAAAAGAGGTCCTATAGATGCAAGACATGTATTTAGGTGTGCTGATGGATATGTAAGTATGAATGCGCAGGCCAAAACACTTGATGGATTTATTGGGTGGATGTCAGAAGAAATTGAGATCGAAAAAGAGATCCTAGATTTCGATATTGGTAAATGGGATCTTAGAGCCAATAGTGACCCGAATGGTAAAGAAGCCTCTGAGTTCAAGAAAGTTGAAAAAGCTATAGAAGATTTTCTTTTAATAAAAACAAAAACAGAAATTTTTGAAAGGGC
>CAYMZR010000074.1:0-10901 GCA_964394975.1 uncultured Dehalococcoidia bacterium
TATGAAAGCTTTATTGAGTGTCTATAACAAGGACAATATAGAAAATATCGGGACTTCTCTCAGTGAGGCAGGATATGAAATTATAAGTACCGGAGGAACCTATAATTCTTTAAAAAGAGCTGGTATTTCGGTTCGACAGGTATCGGAATTAACAGGGTTTCCTGAAATACTGGATGGTCGTGTTAAAACTTTGCATCCCAAAGTTCATGGAGGGATCCTAGGGCGGCGAGATATTCCTGAACATCAAGAGGAAATGAAATCGAATGACATATCCGCAATAGATGTTGTAGTAGTTAACTTATATCCGTTTGTTGATACAGTTCAAAAAGATGGGGTTTCTTTAGCTGAAGCGTTGGAAAATATAGATATTGGTGGCCCTACAATGATCCGCTCAGCTGCTAAAAATTTTCCACATGTTTTGGTTGTTGTAGATCCATTAGATTATGAATGGATTGCTCAAAAAATTGCCTCCAATAAAAAATTTACCGAAGTTGAAAGAAAAAATTTAGCGCAAAAAGCTTTTCAGCATGTCGCGGTTTACGATACCGCAATATCAACTTGGCTAAATGAGGCTCCTCTAAAGTCGAATGAATTGTCAATTGGGCTTGGTAGAGTGGAAACTCTTCGGTATGGAGAAAATCCTCATCAGGAGGCGGCGGTTTATAGAAACACTTTGGGGATGGGTGGAATAGTAGAAGCGGAACAATTACACGGACTCCCTATGTCGTACACAAATTATCTCGATGCAGATGCTGCATGGACTACGGCAACTAGTTTTGATCAAAATGCTTGTGTGGTTGTGAAGCATACTAACCCTTGTGGCATTGCCCTAAACAATGAGCAATCATTGGCTTACGAATTGGCCTTCCAAGGCGATTCAATTTCTGCATATGGTGGCATTGTTGGTTTTAATAATGTTGTAACTAAAAAGACAGCTGCAACAATGCGAGGTGTTCTGTTTGACATAATTGTAGCTCCTGGTTACGAATCGGATGCCTTGGAAATTTTGAAGAAACGTAAACGGACGCGACTTCTCCAAGTAAATCCTGCATTTGGAGCCTTGTCGAATTTCAAGGCATTGACAATATCAGGCGGGATGTTAGTGCAAACAGCGGATGATATAAAAGAAGATCCGAATGATTGGAAAGTGGTTACAGAGAGGTTACCAACAGGGCGAGAGCAGACAGATCTTGAGTTCGCATGGAACTGTTTACGACACATTAAGTCCAATACAATTGTTTTAGCAAAAGACAATACTTTGGTGGGAATGGGAGCCGGACAACCTAATAGGGTCGTAAGTGTACATCTGGCATTGAGAATCGCAGGGGATAAATCGATTGGTTCTTCTCTTGCTTCCGACGCCTTTATGCCGTTTGCTGATAATGTGGAGTTAGCTGCGAAAGGAGGAATTACAGCTATTATTCAGCCTGGAGGGTCTATTAGAGATGAAGAGGTTATTAAAGCGGCAAATGAACATTCGATCACGATGATGTTTACAGGCATAAGGCATTTTAACCACTGACAATTTTTCTTGAGGAATATTTTGAGTGATTCGTCAAATTCTTTAGATATAGTTATCCCTGTACTTAATGAAGAGCAAACATTAGAGAACAGTGTTGAAACTTTAATGTCTTTTTGCGAAGAAAATATTGGAACCTATGACTGGGTTATTACAGTAGCTGATAATGGGTCAACTGATCGGACTCTTCGAATTGCGAGGACGTTGTCAAAAAAATATTCGAAAGTTCAATATGTCCGTTTGGAAGAGAGAGGTAGAGGTAGGGCATTGAAGAAAGCTTGGGGCCAAAGTGAGTCAAAAATATTAGCCTATATGGACGTGGATCTTTCAACTGACCTTAGTTCTTTACCCGACTGTCTGGATGCCGTTAACAATTCAAAAACTCAAATCGCTGTAGGGTCTAGGCTAGTATCTGGCTCCGATGTGGTTGGCAGATCATTTAAAAGAGAATTTATTTCTCGTAGTTATAGCCTACTGTTTAGAATAATGTTTATGGTTTCTTTTAAGGATGCTCAGTGTGGATTTAAAGTTGTGTCTAAAAGAGTAGTGAAAGAGATTGTCCCTTTGGTAAAAAACGACAACTGGTTTTTTGACACTGAACTTTTAATATTGGCTGAAAAAAATGGATATTCTATTTTGGAAATTCCTATAAGATGGGTGGATGATCCGTCATCTAAAGTCAATATAATCAAAACGGCAATAGAAGATGTAAAGGGGCTTATTAGACTAAGATTTCGAGATGTAAGTAGATCCCGAAATATACTGAGGCCTTATCAATAGTTGGCTCCATTGCTATGCCAGTCTCACGAGAGTACAATTATGAACCCACTAATTTTATGAGTAATGAATACAGGTAAATTATAGGATCAAGACAGAGGAAACCCAATTTTCTTGCTGTGCCGTAGGCCTGGTTAATGACAACACCTCAATTTGATATAAGACCATCTCTAATAAAAGGTGACCCCGCAGATGCATACTTGCATTGGACAAAGGAAGTAATGCGTTTGGAATCACTTAATCCTAAGGTATTGATGGATTTTTCAGCTCCTAATCCCGGCATTTTATGTGGGGTTGAAGAAGCAAAGGCTCTTCTACTGAATGTTCTTCCCAAATTTGAGCAGGACAACCAGTTAAATAATGGTAATGATGTTGTTCAAGTATGGGCGATGGAGGAGGGGGAAAAATTTGAGGCTGGAGAACCTGTACTGCGGGTAATTTCAAATTATGCTTCCTTTGGGCTCTATGAAACCAGCATATTAGGGATGCTTTCTTCTTCTACAGGCTGGGCCACAGCCGCTAATGACTGTGTCGACTCAGCTGGTGAAACAACTGTTATTGCTTACGGTGCCAGGCACATACACCCAAATGTGGCGCATATACTTGATTATGCGTCTGTAATAGGGGGGTGCTCATCAGTATCTACGATCCTGGGTTCCAAGCATGCAGGTAGAAACCCAATAGGGAATATGCCACATAGTTTGCCATTGTTATTTGGAGATACTGTTGCTGCAGCCCAGGCTTTTGATAAACATATCGGTATGGAAACTCAGCGGATAGTGGTGGTGGATACTTTTAAAGATGAGGCTGAAGAATCCTTAAATGTGGCAGAAGCTCTTAGAGATCGTCTCAGAGGAATAAGATTGGATACCCCTCATGAAAGAGGAGGTGTTACCCCTATGCTAGTAAAGGAAATTCGGAATCGTCTTGACCATATGAATTTCAAACATGTGGAAATATATGTTAGCGGGGGTTTCAATCCTGAGAAAATCAGAGAGTTTAGAGAATCCCAAGCACCGGTCAATGGGTACTTAGTCGGTAGCTATATTTCATCTGCTGTTCCGAACGAATTTAGGGCTGACATTCTGGAAATAGAAGATAAACCGGTTGCTAAAAGAGGACGTGTACCCGGCCGTCTTGACGGTAATCGGTTGGATAGAATTCTCTGACCTTAGGAAGTTCTAGGGTTAAAAACAATTCGCAGGTAATGATCATATTTTGAAGGTGTTGCCCACTCTGCTGTTCTCCACCCTACCACAGCTGCAATACCTTTATTGGAAACTATTAGAGGAATTGAATCACGTTCTCTGCGTGGTATTTTGGAATCTACCATAAAATCTTGTAATTTTTTAGAGTTGCTCATCCCTGAAGGTTGAAAAGTATCCCCAGGATTTCGATAACGTAACCATAATTGGTCATTTCTTAGATTTATGTCGAGTGATGTAGATAGAATACCTTTTTGAATGGTTTCTGTATGAGAAAAATCAGGGCCACTTTCCAAAAATGCTAATATTTTCCAGTGTTCAGTAAGAGTGGCTCCCGGAATTTTAATTAAGGCTGTGTCATTCGCGTTTGTAATATTTGATCGATTACCAGTTGACCTAGAAATCAGAATTTCTTCGTAGTCCTTTCTTACAACAATATCCCCAGGAAGGTTCAGCGATCTTCCTGCTGCTCCTTCAGCTATATCAAGCATTGATTCAACATGGTTATAAGAAAGGTCTTGTTGGTTTCCTAGGGCAGTTTGTGCAGCTTTTTGGAGTATTCTCCATTTCAAGGATTCATGTAATTTGTTGAACGAACCCATTTTAATTCTGATTTCATTATCAATAATGGTTGCTTTGTAAGGCCAAATCTCGTCTACTTTTCCCTGCATGTAGTCAGAGTCTCTTTTTGCTGAATGTCCTAATTTATCGATGGATTTAAATATTCTGGGATTGTATTTTTCTAAAAGTGGTAATAGCTCTAGTCGGATTGAATTACGAGTGTATTCGGTGGAACTGTTGGTCCGATCTGAACGCCAAGGAATATTATTATCACGGCAGTATTTAAGTATTGAACTTTTATCCAATGAAAGCATGGGTCTAAAAATATTTAAACTCAGCGCCCCAACAGTTTGATGTGACATTTCGGCCATTCCTTGAAGGCCATTCAAACCCGATCCCCTAATGATATGCATTAATATCGTTTCAACCTGATCTTCAAAATTATGACCTAATATGAGAAGAGATTTATTACCTTTTTCATGAATATGGTTTGCGAAAAATTCGTATCTTGCTGTTCTAGCCGCTTCTTCTAATGAGATTCTGTATTGTTTAGAGAGCTCGATTACATTTTTCGATGAGACAAAAGTTGGTATACCTTGAGAATCAAAATACGTTTGAACAAAAACAGCGTCAGATTTGGCATCCTCGCCTCTGATTTGGTGATTAAAGTGTAGGATCTCAATATTAGAATCCATTTTTTTCTGATTGGCAATCAGTGCATGTGCCAATGCCATGGAGTCAGGCCCACCGGAGACAGCAAGTGAAATGCTTTTGCCCTTAACGCTATGGCTATCAGCTACACGGAGGATGGTTTTTTCAAGTGAGATAGCTTTCATTTGAATCTTAGTTAAAAGGGTTTAATCAATCTGTATAGGGTGTTTCATTCATAGAGATGAGACGATATGAATCATTTGCTATCTCAATAGATGAAATAGAGCCCAAATTAATATCTAGTTTTTCGAAGTCATTGGAATGTATTCCCAACACATTGCAAATTATGCCCTGAATTGGGAAAAGATGGGCTACTAAAGCGATTAAGTCTTCGTTGTAGTTATTGAATATTTCCAATGTCGATTTCCAAGCTCTGGTATGTACTTCTCTGAGGGTTTCGCCTCCAGGGGGTCGGGCTGTGGAATGATCTTGTCGCCACCGCGCCATGTATTCTGGATATTTGTCATTCATTTCTGAAGCTTTAATGCCTTCCATGTCGCCTGAATCCATTTCCTTTAATCCGTCCACATAAATTGGGTTTAGACCAGTGATTTTGGAAATGTATCCGGCAGTCTCTTTAGCCCTATAATAAGGACTTGAGAATAATAGGCCGGGAAGTGGGTTCATAGAAGAAATTTTTTGTGCTGCTGCTTCTGCTTGACGTTTCCCTAAATCAGTTAATGGTACCTCACTGGTACCCAAAACCAACTGGGTCTTGTTGGCTAATGTTTCACCATGTCTAACTAATAATATTTTCATTGTTTGTATTGTTCGGTTTGGGACCTTTGGATTCTTTTTCTGGATCTCGCGTTATTAGTAAAGACTCAACCCTAAATCGATCCATTTCCAGTATACGGAAGGTTAAATTCCCATATTCAAATTCCTGATTTAAATTTGGAATTTCTCCTATTTGATCTAAAACAAAGCCAGCTATCGTTTCATATTCCCCTTCTGGAAGGTCTAAATCCATTTCATTGTTAGCTTCCACTATGTCCATACTCCCTTCAATTTGGAAAACGTTAGGCATTATATTCTCAAATTCGGATTCGGGGGATTCCCCTTCCTCGCCGACTCTACCTACTATCAATTCTGTTAATCTTTTAAGGGTCACCAGGCCGGCTAGTCCCCCGTATTCATCTAAACAAATAGCCATTTGGTTACCTGCGTGACGAAGTTCCTCGAAAAGTTCTGAGGCCAATTTTGTCTCTGGAACAAAATAAGCATCCCGGGTGACATCGGTCACAGAATCTTTTTCATTTATTCCTTTTGTCGATAAAACTCGTAATACATCTTTCGCGGAGATTATCCCTACAATATTTTCATTCGCGCCCTTGTAGATTGGGAATCGCGTATGGGAATGTTCAGAATATACAGATAAAAAGTCGCCAAAAGTTGTGCCGCGTTCCATCACAATCATTTCAGTTCTAGGAGTCATTATTTCTCTGACTTGAGTATCTCCAAATCGGAATACGTTTTCCAGCATTTCTGCCTCGCCTGGTTCAACAGTACCTTCTGCCTCACCAAGATCTATCATTGACAAAATCTCTCCCTCCGTTACTCCGTCTTCAAGGTCTTGCTCCTGTCCAAAAATAGATTGAGTTCTTCTTGATAGCCATTGAAGAAATAAGATTACTGGGTATAACGACAGTTCAACTAATTTAAGGGGCCTTGCGTACAGAAATGAAACTTTCTCGGATTTTTTTACAGCTATACTTTTGGGTATTATTTCTCCAAAAATCAACAATAGACCTGTTCCCACAATGGTAGCAACAGCCAATGCAACCGCTCCTTCGCCTAAGGATTTGACCGCTAAAGATGTGATAACCGCAGTAAAGGCTACATTCACCAGGTTGTTGCCCAACAAGATTGTTGAAAGCAATCGTTCGATGTTGGCGACCATGCCATGAACACGTTTAGCACCTGGTATATTGTTATTTATCAGATAATTTAGCCGTGTTCTTTGAAGAGATAGGAATGCTGCCTCTGAACTTGAAAAAAACGCTGACAGAAGAAGAAAGATACCTATCAGTACTATGCTAAAAGTAGTGTCGTTCGACAACGACCACCTCCCAAACCTAGAAAACTTGGCACATTGTGGAGGTAATTATAGATTGATTGAATCGATTGTGTTGTTAATTTCGGATTGCTTAAATTCCCATCCCTGTTGGATGGCTGTCTTGGATACCGAGAAACTGAAGCCTCTTCTTTGTAAATATCCTTCCAATTTTTTATAAAATTCTTCCTTTTCTATGCCTCTTAGAGATCTAGCTTTTTTCCTGACGCATATTAAAGCATTCTCCAGATCATGAATTTCTGAAACCGCTTGTTCTGCATGATGTTCAGAAATTCCTTTTGAAAGTAATTCTTGTTTGATAGCTCTTTTACTTTTTGGCCGGGATTGCTGTCTACTATCCACCCACATCTGAGCAAAACGCGAATCATCCAATAGCCCCTCTCTATACATTTGAGCAATTGATCTAGAAGCTACTTCAGGCGAAAACAGGGTTAGTAACTTTTTTCGTAATTCCGATTCACTTCTAGGCCTATAAGATATGAATCGTCGAGCAATTGTGTTTGATTTTTCTGTTTCTTCATCGCTATCAAAAGCTTTGGCTAGCTTTTTAGTTAGGTTGTAATCTGAATTAGTCGAAACTTTTGGGATTTTTATAATTTTCAAAAAAGAGAACCTGTTTAAATTGCCTTGTTCGCTTCTTCATCTGTTTCGATATCACCTAAAGGTACTATTAGGTCATCCATTGGTTCAGGATTTAGGGCAACCTTAACCATTTCGTTGATTTCATCAGTTAAAACAGGATTTTCTTTAAGGAACATTTTGGCACTTTCTCTTCCGCGGCCTATTTGGATTTCCCCGAAAGAGTAAAATGCTCCGCTCTTTTTTACGATTGAATACTCAACGGCTAAATCTAGTAGGTCACCTTCCATACTGATACCTTCGTTAAACATAATGTCAAATTCCGCTGTTTTGAATGGAGCTGCTAATTTATTTTTTACAACTCTAGCGCGCACACGATTTCCTATGATGTCGCTCCCTTGTTTTAAAGATTCGATTTTCCGAAGGTCGATTCGTACAGAGCTGTAAAATTTAAGGGCTCTTCCGCCAGGTGTTGTTTCAGGACTTCCCCAGAATACTCCTACTTTTTCTCTAATTTGATTTATAAATACGACCGCGGTATTCGATTTGCTTATAGAAGAGGTTAATTTGCGAAGACCTTGCGACATTAATCGAGCCTGTAATCCAATATGGGAATCGCCCATGTCACCTTCTAATTCGGCTTTAGGAACCATTGCTGCCACACTATCGATGACGACTACATCTACAGCGCTGCTTCGGACAAGGTATTCGCATATCTCAAGAGCTTGTTCAGCAGTATCTGGTTGGGAAACTAAAAGATTTTCAGTGTCGACGCCACAACGAGCAGCATAACCAGGGTCCAACGCATGCTCGGCATCGATGTAGGCCGCAGTTCCCCCATCTCTTTGAGCTGAGGCCATCACATGGTAGGTGAGAGTTGATTTTCCAGAAGATTCAGCACCGAAAATTTCAGTGACTCTTCCTTTTGGTATCCCACCCATACCAAGACCAGCGTCCAGCGAAGGTGATCCTGTTGAAATGGAGTCTACCCTAACATCTTGAGCGTCGCCTAATTTCATCACGGCGCCCTTTCCAAAATGTTTATCTATTTGGACGAGGGCAAGCTCAAGGGCTTTTGTTTTCTCGTTTTTGTCCATGGGAAATCTCCTGAAGATCTTGTTCAAACAGTGATTAGTGATTAATGTATGAATTAAAGAAAGACTAGCATATGAATGGGATAAAGTAAAGACAAATGTTCTAAAAAATACCGGGAAAATAGAACATGGGTGTTTATTTGTTCAAGAAATTAACTCCCGAAGTGTTTCCCCGATTGAACCAGGTCCAGGTATCACGGAAACACCGGCGCTAGAAAGAGCTTTCATCTTTTCTTCGGCTTTTCCTGCAGAGCCAGTGATAATGGCACCGGCATGCCCCATGCGTTTACCGGGAGGTGCACTTTGGCCAACGATTAAAGCTGCGATGGGTTTAGTAAAGTTGCTTTTTATATACTCTGCTGCCTCTTGTTCTTTTGTTCCACCAATTTCTCCAATCATCACAACGTTGTCGGTATCAGGGTCATTTTGAAATTTCTCTAACATGTCGACGAATGTGACTCCAGAAACAGGGTCCCCTCCTATGCCTACACAGGTTGACTGTCCAATATTGAGGTCGGTTAACTGGCCAACTGCTTCGTAGGTTAATGTACCACTTCGGGAAACTACTCCTGTTCTGCCTGGTAAATGTATGTGGCCAGGCATTATGCCCATTTTGAAGTTCTCTCCTGGAGAAATGATACCTGGGCAGTTTGGTCCTATTAAGGTGACATCCTTATCCTTAAGATACCTGACCACTTTTATAGTGTCTTGCACAGGGATACCTTCGGTTATACAGGCTATTACATCAATTCCAGCATCTATGGATTCCACTATGGCATCAGCAGCAAAGGCAGGGGGAACAAATATTAGGGAGGCATTCGCGGAGGTTTCTTCCACGGCTTGCTGCACTGTATCGTAGACAGGAATAGTATTGTTAAAAATTTGGCCTCCTTTGCCTGGAGTTACCCCAGCAACGAGGTTTGCTCCATACTCCGCTGACCGTTGAGCATGATAACTGCCTTCTTTGCCTGTAATGCCTTGTACTAGTAGCTTTGTCAATTTATTTACAAGAATACTCATGTAATTAGTCCCATCAATTGTTTCATGACTGTATATTATGAATCGATAATTTATGCTAGCTTTTTGATCTCATTTGCGGCTTCCTCAAGGGTGTTAACTAGAATGACATCCAGACTGGATTGGGAAAGAATCTCCCTTCCTTCATCAGAATTGGTGCCCAGCATTCTTACGACCATAGGTCTGATTCTATCGGGCTCTTGCTCGGCGGCTAGTAAGAACCCTCTTGCAGCTATGTCACAACGCAAGATTCCTCCAAATAAATTTACTAAAATTGCTTTCACGCTATCATCAGATAGAACTAAATTGAGAGCTTTTGCCACCTTTTCTTCATCAGCTCCTCCACCGATATCTAGGAAGTTCGAAGGTGAAGCTCCAGCAGAACTTGTTACATCCATTGTAGCCATAGCTAGTCCGGCACCATTCACTATACATCCTATGGTTCCGTCTAATTTCACGTAATTTATATCTGAAGAACGAGCCTCCACTTCAAGGGGATCTTCTTGAGACAAGTCTGCCATTTCTTGTATGTCCTTATGCCTAAAAACGGCATCGTCATCAATATCTAATTTTGCATCGGCAGCTAAAACTTTTCCGTCCCTAGTAATTACTAATGGGTTTATTTCCACCAATGAAGCATCTGTTTCAATGAATGCTCTATACAAATTTTGCACCAGGCTTGTGACTGGACGGATATGCTCTTGTCCAAGATTGAGCCCGTAAGCTATTTTCCTACCCTGGAAAGGTTGCAGGCCCAATACTGGGTCAATGGGAACTTGAATTATTTTTTCTGGGGTCGTCTCTGCCACCTCTTCTATGTTTATGCCTCCTGCCTCACTTGCAATGACAACTACCCCCTTTGAAGCCCCGTCTATAACCATACCTAGGTAGAGTTCTGTTTCTATATCAATACCCTCTTCGATAAGTACACTGTTAACAGGAACCCCTTCTGGACCAGTCTGAAAAGTAACAAGATTTGTTCCTATCATAGCTTCAGCTGCCTGTTCTGCAGCTCCTGGAGACTCCACAATTTTTACACCCCCACCTTTTCCTCTACCCCCAGCATGTACTTGTGCTTTAACTACCACAGTACCACCCATATCAAATGCGGCAGCGGCAGCCTGACTTCCGGTTTTAGCCAATTGACTCTTTGGGGTCGGAACCCCGTATTTTCCAAGTATCTCTTTTGCTTGATATTCATGGAGTTTCATTCTTATCTTTCCTAATTAACACTTATCAAATTAGAGTACACAAAGTGGCGGAGGGTGTGGGATTCGAACCCACGATACCCGTTAGGATATGCCAGTTTTCAAGACTGGTGCATTCGTCCACTCTGCCAACCCTCCCTTTATAAAAAATGACTT
>CAYMZR010000075.1:0-10593 GCA_964394975.1 uncultured Dehalococcoidia bacterium
GTATTGTGGTTCTTCACCATGATGTACAAGCTGAAAATAATAACTTTGACAGCAACCTGTCCGAAACAAGACAGACTTTGCCGGTCTTCCAAACCTGAGGCACAGATTCCAAACTTTCCTGGGGAGGCAGCGCTAGGTACCTTGGTTTTGTCATCCGTCACTTGTCATATTCAATGCAATTGGTGACAATACACCTATCAACCGCAACTATTCCATCCAGAAGTCAATAAGAAAAACAATTTGGAGTTAAATATGTCAAATAGACCCGAATTTAAATCCCAGTACGAGAATTATATTGGTGGACAATGGGTGCCGCCGGTAGATGGTGACTATTTCGATAATAATTCACCAGTTGACGGAAGTCTAATTGCTAAAGTTCCAAAATCAAATAAAAATGATATTGACCTCGCTGTTAAGGCTGGATGGAAAGCTGCTCCCGAATGGAACAGTTCATCTGCAACTGAAAGAAGTGCGCTATTAAATAAAATTGCAGATCGGGTTGAAGAAAATCTGGATTATTTAGCCAAAGCTGAAACCTGGGATAATGGAAAAGCTATACGTGAGACAACAGCTGCTGATCTTCCATTGACAATCGATCACTTCAGATATTTTGCAGGAGTTATTCGTGCTGAGTCGGGTGAAATGTCTGATCTTGATTCCAATACTGTATCAATGGAAATACATGAGCCATTAGGTGTAGTCGGGCAGATCATTCCATGGAATTTCCCTATTTTAATGGCTGCATGGAAATTGGCCCCAGCTTTAGCTGCGGGCAACTGTGTTGTTTTAAAACCTGCAGAGCAAACTCCTGTTTCAATCCTTCTTCTAATGGAATTAATTGAGGATCTAATTCCTAAAGGAGTGGTAAATATTGTCAATGGATTCGGACCAGAAGCAGGTCAACCTCTAGCTAAGCACCCCGACATAAAGAAAATTGCATTCACGGGCGAGACCACCACTGGTCGTCTCATAATGCAATATGCATCAGAAAATATTATTCCATTTACATTGGAATTGGGTGGGAAGTCTCCCAATATTTTCTTTGATAGCGTTATGGCGGAAGATGACAATTTCCTAGATAAAGCCATTGAAGGGCTTGTGCTTTTTGCATTCAATCAAGGAGAAGTTTGTACATGCCCATCCAGAGCATTGATTCAAGAAAATATTTATGATGCTTTTATAGAACGTTCATTAAAACGAATTGAAGCCATTACCATGGGTGATACCTTGGATAGCGGAACCATGATGGGTGCTCAAGCTTCTAATGATCAATACCAGAAGATTCTGAATTACATTGATATTGGGAAACAAGAAGGTGCGGAAGTTCTTATCGGTGGTGAAGCCTACCAAAATGAAACCTACCCAGATGGTTATTATATTAAACCCACTGTATTTAAAGGGAATAATAAAATGCGTATTTTCCAGGAAGAGATTTTTGGACCAGTTTTGAGTGTTACTACTTTTAAAGATGAAGCGGAAGCATTGGAAATTGCTAATGACACTCTTTATGGATTAGGCGCTGGAGTATGGACACGCGATATTCATCAAATGCAGTCTATGTCCCGTGGTATTGAAGCGGGTCGAGTTTGGTGTAACTGCTTTCATGCATACCCAGCCCATGCTTCATTTGGTGGATATAAGAAATCCGGGATTGGTAGAGAGACACATAAAATGATGCTCGACCATTATCGCCATACCAAAAACATATTAATATCCTATGATAAAAATCCTTTAGGGTTCTTTTAAATCAAAAAAGAGGAAACGGGTAGTTTAAACTACCCGCATCTATTATGTATACCGAACGTATCAGCGTAACCGACAAAGCCAAAGAGGTTATAGATCAATTACGAGAGAAACATGGCGACCTTATGTTTCATCAAAGTGGTGGATGCTGTGACGGCTCTGCACCCATGTGTTTTAAAAAAGGTGAATTCATTGTCGGATCTATAGACTTATCCCTCGGCACCATTCATGGATGCGAGTTTTTTATGGCCGAAGATCAATTTGAATATTATAAATATTCCCATATCACCATTGACATTTGCCAAGGACGAGGATCGAGTTTTTCGTTAGAGATTCCCCTCGGATTGAGGTTTATGACAGTGTCAAGGATACTAACAAATGATGAGTATAAATCCTTAAGACCACCTGAACATAAATACCAATGACAGTAAATTTTGGCAAAAGAGCCTGATTCAGAAGGCTGAGGCGTAACGAGAGGTTCCTGCTATTAGGGTACTGGCGATAGGGAATTTTGACAGAAATCTCTGCGACCCAAGGCTGAGTTTGCCGGTCTTCTAAACCTGAGGCACGGATTCCAGTCTGGCCAGGGTTGCCTTTTTAACCTCCTGGGCCAATATAAATTATGGTCACAAAATGGTCAGGAACTCTCGGCTGAATTCATAGTTACAGCTAAATCTACAAAATCCAATTAATCTAAACCTTGAGGTTCTATTGACATACTATGAGAGATTTAAGCCGATACTTTGCCAATAACGAGTAAAACGGTGAAAGCTTTGCTCCTTTTAGAAGCAAGGTTTCGTCATTGACGGTGAGAATGTTTAGAACTCTAAGTCGTATAGCTTACAGAACAGGTTCCTGAATACAAAAAATATAATAATGGTTAGAAATTATGGAGGAAAACATGTTATTTCATGTAACTGTTGACCACACCGCAGAAAGTTGCCCACTAGTAACCAATTCTCCTGAAAAAATGATGACTTCTGAGGGGGCAAAAAAAGCAGGAGTGAAAGTCATTTTAGCTCTCGGAGGCAGAGCAGAGCATCGTGCTGTCTATGTGGTAGATACTGATGAAGTAGATAAGTTGTACGAATTTTTGAGTCCTGCTTTAAGCTGGGCCAAGTGTGATATTGCCCCTGTAAGAGAATTGGACTTCTGATTTAAATATGTACCGATTGCCTTCTTAAATATGTGGCTCCTTTTTTGAAATGCTAGCCTTCTAAGACTTCATTCATCTTCTCTGAAGCTTCCATATGCATACCTGGGTCGACGAGGCTATAGATATCCATCGTGGTTGAATAGTGTGAGTGCCCGAGCATTTCCTGAACCACTTTCCCAGGGACCCCTTTGAGAAGGGCTAAGCTCGCTGCGGAATGCATAAGGTCATGTACCCTTATGTGTTTTTCAATTCCAGACCATGAACAACTTATAAGATATGACTCCAACCATATGATGAAATTGTGATATCAACGCAGACGAGCCTCATATTTGAGAAGGCTTTCTAAATACCTTGGTAGGATATACCTGAGGAAGGTTGTTTGGAAAAATTGAAATTGATTCAGGTAGAAGATAATTGGAATTAGGGAGGCGAATATGTCTTTACCCGATAGATTAGGTTTTGGAATATTCCTAGCACCATTTCATGCACCGTTTGAAAACCCAACATTGGCACTAGAACGAGACCTTGAGTTGCTTGAATGGCTCGATTATCTTGGTTACGATGAGGCTTGGATAGGAGAACACCATAGCTGTGGTTGGGAAACCATCTCATCTCCAGAAATATTTATTGCAACCGCGGCGCAGCGCACTAAGCACATCAAGCTTGGCACTGGCGTTATTCCTTTGCCCTATCACCACCCACTGATAGTGGCGAATAGAATGGTCCTGCTGGACCATTTGACGAGAGGCCGAGCAGCGATGGGGGTAGGACCAGGCGCTCTCAATTCCGATGGGCACATGCTGGGCCTACCCCACGAACAGGCGCGGCCTCGCATGGAAGAGTCACTGGACGTGATCATGCGACTCTTAACCGAAGAGGAACCGTTTACCTATCGTTCCGACTGGTTTGAGTTGGTAGACGCGCATCTTCAACTCCGTCCTTATAGCCAACCTCACTTTGAAATCATGGTGGCCTCAGCCCAATCACCGATAGGGATGAAGCTTGCCGGAAAGCACGGAGCAACCCCCGTGTCCCTCACGTTCGCCCGTTCGCCTGGGGGCTTCTATCACAATACTCTCAAAGATCTTTGGGAGATCGGGGTCCAGTCTGCTGCCGAATTCGGCCGGGAGATGAACCGCGAAAACTGGGGCTTAGTGCAGCATGTGTTCTTAGCCGACTCCAAAAAGGAGGCGATGTCCATCGCCCGCAGGAATTCGGGGCTGTTGATGAGGGAGTACTTCGATAAAGTGGTGGGCAACCCACCGATCGATGGCCCGGCCGACCAGATTATCGATAAAATGGTCGACGAGGGTATTTGGTGTATTGGCACTCCCGACGACCTCGTGGACTCTATCAATCGTCTCGATGAGGAAAGTGGCGGCTTCGGCAAGTTCATTTTCTTGGCAACAGAGCTCGGTACCCATGAACAGATGAAAAACAGCTACGAGTTGGCCGCCAGGTACGTCATGCCCAAATTCCAAGGCAGCACGGCTAGCCTGGACATGTCTTTCGATTTCTTCAGAGGCATGAGAGACGCTCTGGCAGAGGAGAGGGAAAGCGCATTGCACAATGCGAGCCGGGCCTACGAGGAAGAACGGGCTACCTGGAAGAAATAGATAGAGAGCACCGGGACGCGAGACTGGAGTGAATATTCTCATCAAAGTATCAATATATATCTGAACCCTTAGTCAAACAGGATTTAGTTCAGGAAACACACTTATGGTAATTTGCCAGATTTCGTTAAATTAGCTAATAGGTCGTCGTATGCATTACGGTTGACTGGCAAAGAGATTCCTAAACCGAATGTACAAGGTTTTAGTCCTGATAGAGACTTCACTCCATTTAAACACGTCAATTCATTTGGTGGTTGCCTCCAAACCTGAGATGACATGTGAAATAGTAGCCTTAAAGGTTCTATTCCCGAGGAGGAGGTGCATCTTCATCGCCTTCCTGGAAAACGTGGAGCCCTTCGGAATCAGTTATTGCCAATCTGAAGGAAGTTTCCGAGCCTTGGGTAAGTATGTGATGTTTCAATCCCCTAGGCAAATACATGATATCGCCTTCTTTTACCTGGTATACGGGGCGTTTGTCACCCAGATTCCAGGTTAGCTCCCCCTTCAGGATTGTCCACCATTCGTCGAATTCTGGGTGCCAGTGTGCGTCATGTGGTGTTCCAGGAGCACTGTATACCAGATTGGCAGTATTTAATGAATCCTTGATGATGCTAGTTACCCACTGTGGTTCGCCCAGTTGTTCTATTACTGAGTCCAAGGTGGTATGTAGAAGGTTAGGGGGTTCTTTTTGAGTAGGGTAGGGGACTGTTTGATTACCTCGATCTTTCCTATTGGCATGATCAGAACCAATCTTGCTTACATGCAATCTAACAGAAGATTCATTGCCAATAGTTCTTATAAGATGTCTTTCTCCAGCAGGAGCTAGTACAACATCTCCTTTGTGGGCATGTATGGTCGGGAAATCACCTATTTCAAACTCAAGTGAACCTTTGAGTATGATCCAAAATTCATTAAAGTCAGGATGGTAGTGATCGTCGTTTACCGATCCTGGAGTGTCACAGATTAACCCCACATTATTGCGTCCATCTGAGAATAGGGCTTCATACCATGGACCGTCTCCTTTTGAATCAATAATATTTGAGGTTCTAATCTGCATCGGTTCCGTGCTTATAGGTAACATTTATACCTCCGTTTTCAAGCTGAATCGTCCGTAGTTCTTGCTAAGCTGATAATAGCACTCCTGAGGAAAATAAATTAAATCCCAGTTCTATACCTCGATGATGTCTAGGATCAAAGGGTGATTTCTCTTATTGCTAATTACAACCGGACGATAAATTCATATGGCTTAGCAATTTTAATTGCGTCTCGAAGGTAGTTGATTGTTCAGGCAACGTTCCTTCAGCCACTCGGGGTCTTCAAGGTTGCTTTTTAGGGTGTGAATAAATTCAGCGACGGGAACACCATCTAAAGCTCGATGATCAAAAGTTACACTGATATGCATAATCTGCCTGATAACGATTTCATCATCGACCACTACAGGTTTATCAGTTATTCTTCCGATTCCTAGAATCGCGACTTGAGGCGGGTCAACCAAAGGGGTGAAAACGTCGATGTCATGATTCATCAAAGAAGTTATAGTAAACCCTGCATTTGAAACCTCGGCTATGTTTAAACTGTTCTTTCGAGTTTTGTTTGCCAGATCTCGGAGATTTTTTGCTATTTCGATGAGACTGGTTTCATTTACAGAATTAACGACCGGCACCATCAATCCATCAGGTACAGCCATTGCTATGCCCACATTAATGTCCTTTGCCAATAACACCGTGTCATTTTTAAGGAAAGAATTTAAACGAGGATGTTTTGTGAGGGCATCCCCGACGGCTGCGACCAGGATATCTTGTTCCATTGGACGTATTTTATGAGAACGCCAAGATTCGAGTAAATTTTTCCTAACACCAACCATTTTCGTAGCATCGATTTCTGATGTTAATGTCACCTGTGCCATGGTTCGCACACTGAGGGACATCCGTTCTGAAATGGTTTTTCTCAAGCCAGATAATGTTTGAGAAGCGCCTATCGCCTTTTCATCTACACCAGCGTCAGCGATTGAACCGATAGCATTTTCCACGTCTGCAACGGAAATACGCCTATTGGGACCAGTTCCTGAAATCTGATTCAGATCGATATTATTGTTCAAGGCGAGTCTTCTGGCTCTTGGGGAAATTTGACCGGTTTTTGTCCTTGTTCCTGCTTTGTCCCTTTTGATGTATTCCCTTACATCACCTTCAGAAATTCTTCCATTTGGCCCGGATCCGGTCAATTCATCAATATCAATGTTATTGTCTTTAGCTAATTTTCGAGCAATTGGGGTAGCCTGGGTTCTTTTTGTTCTATTTGGTTTATTCACGCTAAAACGGGATTCTTGAGTTGACTTCCTTCTCCCGGGCTTAGATGCTGTTTTCTCTGGTCTAGGAGGATTTTCCCCCGGTTCCCCGATGACCGCCACCAAATCTCCCACTTTGACGACAGCTCCTTCCGGCGCCATTAGATGTGCTATCACTCCGTCAGCTGGTGATTCCAACTCAGAGCTAATTTTGGAAGTCTCAACCTCCACTAAAGGCTGGCCTTTTCGGATTTCTTCGCCTTGATCAACTAACCACTTAACCAGAATTCCCTCTTCCATATTCATACCCCATTGAGGGAGGGCAACGTTAATGGCCATGCATTACACCTTACTATTTCCTTGCTCGGTTAAGCGGGTTATTTTCATTCAAGTGTTAGGTTTATCGCATCAGCGATTTTATCTTCATTAGGGTAAACAAGATGTTCTAATGCTGGGCTAAAAGGGAAATGACAATCAAGGCTGGTCACTCTTTGAATTGGGGCTTGAAGGCTCCAAAACCCTTCTTGAGAAACTATGCTAGATATTTCAGACGCCACACTACAGCTTCGATGCGCAGGGTCAACAACAACTAACCTGCCTGTTTTTTCAACAGAGTCTAGAATGGTTTTGGTATCCAATGGTACGATTGTCCGTGGGTCAATCACCTCGACAGATATGCCATCAGATTCTAGTTCATCGGCAACCGCCAAGGCTGGTCTCAGCATTCCACCGATGGTAACAACAGTTACATCCGCTCCTTCTCGCTTAACTTCTGCTTTTCCGAACGGGATGCAGATTTCCGGATCTTCTGAAACTTCGCCACGGCTGCCGGCTAAATTATTATCCTCAAAAAACATGACAGGGTCATTATCCCGGATCGCTGTTTTCAGCAATCCTTTGGCATCAGCTGGGGTGGAAGGTATAGCGATCTTTAACCCCGGCATATTCATGAACATGGGATATGGGCGATCGGCATGGTGAGCGGCTATGTTGTTACCATACAGCAGCCCCCAGCGATAAACTATGGGTAAATTGACCTGACCTCCAAACATAAAACGCATCTTTGCAGCTTGGCTAACCAGTTGATCCATGGCAACCCAAGCGAAACTAGCTAATGATTGAACGATTGGCCGCATCCCCACAGCGGCAGCCCCGACAGCAGCTCCCATGAATCCATTTTCCGATAATGGAGTGTCAATTACCCGTTTATCAAATTCTTGTGAAAGGCCACCGGTCACACCATAAATACCACCTCGAATACTTTCGCCCATGAGGAACACTTTTTCATCTCTCCGCATTTCTTCCTTTAATGCATGGTTAAGCGCATCGGAATATGTAATTTCACCCATAAAATTCCCCTTTCATCAGATCATTTTGTTATAAGTCCGACAATTAATGGTTAGCGGAGCGGGATTGGGTCCGCAAACATATCAGTAAATAAATCTGCTTCATCCGGATACGGGCTCTCCCTAGCGAATTGAAGAGCATCACCTATAGCCTCATATACATCATGTTGTACTTTATCAATCTCTTCTTGACTCGCTACATCGTTTTCCAAAAGCCATTTCGAATGAATGTCTATCGGGTCTCTTTGACGCCAAAATTCGACTTCTTCTTCAGTTCTGTAAGGCTCCCTGAGAATTCTGTTGAGACCTTCTGAATGGTCTTCATATCGATATGTTTTGGCTTCTAAAAGGGTTGGTCCTTCACCAGCTCGGGCTCTTTGAACTGCATGTACAGTTGCTTCATGCATGGCCATAACATCCTGTCCATCGACTAATATTCCTGGCATGTTATAGGCAGTGGCACGGTCAGAAACATTTTCCGTTGAAACAGTGTCCTTAAAAGAGGTGGTGACGGCGTATTGGTTATTTTCGCATAAGAAAATGACAGGTAATTTCCATATTGAAGCCAGGTTCATAGCTTCATGACATGCTCCTTGATTACTGGCGCCATCCCCGAAAAAAGAGATGACAACTCTGTCGTTGTTTTGCATTTTGCTTCCCATTGCTGCACCGACGGCAACGGGTAAAGCAGACCCCACAATCCCGGATTCTCCTAAAATGCCGATATCGAAGTCTGCTAAATGCATAGACCCTCCCTTGCCCTTACAATAGCCTGTAGCCTTTCCCAGCAATTCTGCCATCGCTCTTCGAACATCCCCCCCCTTTGATATTGGATGACCGTGAGACCGGTGATTACCAGTTATATAGTCTTCGTCTCTCAGTGCGGTGCAGGCACCTACGGCTACTGCCTCTTCACCAATATAGCAGTGAGCCATGCCGACTAGCTCGGCGCTTTGAACTAAATCCTTCACTGTTTCATCGAACTTGCGAATGAGCATCATTCGCCTAAGCATAAGCATATATAGTTCCTTACCTTCTGGCATGCCGAACCCTTCCTTTAACTAAGCTGTCTCCGGTATTTTTTGGATTGTATCACCCCTAAAAAACGATATATATATTGGAGTCTTTAATTCCTTGCAATTCGTGAGTTACTTCCCTATTTGGTATGACTTTTACGACTCTAGGATTCCACTACAAGTGAAACCTTCTTATAATTTCCTTAAAGTTCTCTCATAATATTGAAGTAACCAATTGGTCGAACTAAGTGAGAAGAGGGTATTGTGAAAAGATGAAAATGATTATGGCACGACCCCGATTCAGGCTGATGACCCCTATGGTTGCTGCCTGTCTAATAGGTGCTATAGCATTCGGATGCGGGTCGAAAGATGCATCTACTGGGGTCGCACAATTGGACGATAATAACCCGATAATTGCCAATGTTGCCAACTCTGAAAACGTGCCTGAATCCGAAACTGCAAGAGAAAACTTACCTGAATCAACACCCTCGACTGGAGATATTTCTGACAGCAGAGATAGCCAGCAAATCTGACAGAATAAAATAGAATTGCTACCCCAATTAGGGTTCCTGTTAGAGTCTTTCTCCGTCGGTAAAAGAAGGTGCTCTCTTTTTCTGGTGGAAGTGGGTTTGCATTTTGGGTAGAGGATGTTGGCTCGGTTACTCTGAAGTATCTTCTTTTATAGTCAGCCTGTGCCTCCCAAAAACTTGAGTGAATATTTTCATTAATGAAATGTGAGCCTTCAGCATCAAAAACTCTGCGGTGAGTCATATATTTCAAATTTGCAGGCAGATTCCAATACTTATCTTTACAGGTACTGGGCTAACATATTCACCTTCGACGACTTCGGGCAAGGTAATTACGATTGAATAATCAGACGAGGACTTCTTATCCCTAAATACAGAGCTCTCATGCAATACCACCCTGCCGTATATAACATCTCCAACCATATTCACCTCTTACCTTAATTATAAAGAAGAGTTTACTTGGCTATACCGCCATAGAACCAATCAACAATCAAATTATTCGTAAGGTCAATTATTTAAATAGGAGGTTGAATTATGGTCACAAAATGGTCACCAACTCTTGAGGATGTATGAATAAAGGCTAAGACTGTTAGTGAAGAATAGCCTCTATGTTGAGTACAAATAGAGACAATTTAATCTTTAAAATGACCTTCTAAAACGCCCTTGGTACAATTCCTAAACCGGAGGCACAGGTTCGAGTCCTGTTAGGGGTACCACACCAAATTTGTTTTGTGTGTGATCAAACTTGAGGTAGATATTTGTTCGAAAATTTTGCTATGACTGAACCAGGGAGACACATGGCATCATGGAACTAACTTCGTGGGTACAGATCATATTGATATGTTTTTTAGGAGCTATCACGCCAGGGCCAAGCCTTGCTGTCGTAGTAACTAACACAATGAACAGAG
>CAYMZR010000076.1:0-10496 GCA_964394975.1 uncultured Dehalococcoidia bacterium
CTTGGATATCACTCGCTGAATATTGGTCGTCATTTTGTGGCTTTAAAGTTGCCATGTACGAATCTCCCTAAAAACAGTCTTTTGGACTAGATAAAAATCGACTTAAACTTATGCAGCTATCCTTAATACAAATAGGGCGGAGGGTTGCCGTCTCTGAGACGTAAATGCGAGCATGACTGCCCAAACTGATGGGTTGTTTTATCAACCACGTAAAAGCCTCTAGTTTCACGACCTTTATTCTAGCAGAATTAGGGTCCTTTACTCAAGATAAATTTGTTCCTGATTACTATCGAAAAAATTTGAAGGAAATTAGGACCTGTGTATTCTCGTTGATTTATTGATAAAATCTTAACCTGCAGCTAATTTTTCGAAAAATGGTGACTTTTGGAAAAATATTTTTTGTGGCGATGAAAAATAAGTTATTTGAGGCCTGCTGCGTCTAGGGTAGGAGTCTTTGGGTTTGGGAAAATTATGAATAATGGAATTACGGATATTCCAGGTATTACAGTTGGACATTGGACCGACCGAAAAGCAATTACTGGATGCACAGCTATATTGTGTCCAAGAGGGTCTCTTGGAGGTGTATCAGTTCGCGGAGCTTCGCCTGGCACTAGAGAAACTGAGGTATTGGACCCTATTAACCGAGTGGAAGAAGTTCACGCCATTATGCTTTCGGGTGGGAGCGCATTTGGGTTAGGGGTCGCTGATGGGGCGATGCGATATCTGGAGGAAAGAGGAATTGGAGTGAAAGTAGGAGACAGCGTAGTGCCCATAGTACCCTCTGCTATCTTATTTGATTTGGGAATAGGTGATTCGAAGGTTCGGCCTACCTCGGAAAATGGATATCATGCCTGCAAATATGCTTCTGGCGATCCGGTTGAGCAAGGCTGTATAGGGGCAGGTACGGGTGCTACCGTTGCCAAAACTCAAGGTGCACAAAAAGCTGTTAAAGGTGGTTTGGGTTCTGCAAGCGTTAATCTTGGTGATGGTCTATTGGTGGGAGCCATTATTGCCGTGAATGCTATAGGAAGTGTGTACGATCCGGAGAATGGATTATTACTAGCCGGTCCTAGAATTGGTGACACTATGTCCAATTCTATGGATGATTTAATATCGGGGGATTCGTTCAAATTACCAGATATTAACTCTAATACTACTATTGGAGTTGTGGCCACCAACGCTAGGTTGACCAAGGCTCAGGCTAAAAGATTAGCTTCAAATTCACACGATGGTCTGGCTTTAGCAATTAGACCATCGCACCTGATAGGTGATGGAGATACTATGTTCGCTATATCAACGGGCGAGCAAGGAAATATTGATGCTTTTAGCGACATGAATCGGATTATTGCGGGCGCGATACAGGCTGTTTCAGACTCGATAAAAAATGCCATTCAGTTAGCTGAAACGATGGGAGGCGTTCCGTCGGTAAGAGATTTGTAAGGTGAGATTTGCTATATAAATATGGATATCACTGAGGGCTTTTCGAAAATCAGTCATAGATATCCAAAAAATCAAAAGTAGCGGATAGAAGATATCTATGACTACCGCAGCGTTGTTTCAAATAGAGATAATTTTTATTGAAAGATCGCCCTTATAATTGTCTCTGTGTTAGAAAATTAATGTGTTATTCAAAGGTTGGGTATTCATGCGGGTATTGTTGACAAATGATGATGGAATTCATTCTCCTGGTCTATGGGCTATAGCTAAATCCTTGGAGGACATAGCTGATTTGACAGTGGTTGTTCCTGACCGAGACCAAAGTGGTAAAGGGGCATCTATGACTCTTACTGGTCCACTAACTGTTGAAAAGACGCAGACTCCGATCGGCATGAAATGTCCAACATACACTGTAGAGGGTACTCCTGCGGATTGTGTGATCATGGCGTGTGAATCTTTGTGTGCTGAACCGGTAGATCTGATAGTCTCAGGTATCAATCAAGGTGCAAATATGGGGCTAGATGTTTTTAATTCTGGTACCTTTGGTGCGGCTCTCCATGGATACTTTAGGGGAATTAATTCCATCGCTTTATCTGTTTTCTACAGGCAGGATGTCATATATTCTTCTGCCGCATTGGTAGGCGCTGAAATAGCCAGAATCGTGCATGATCAAAAGTCTGAATCAGCAGTTTTGCTAAACGTTAACCTTCCCGCCTGCGACTTAAAAGATATTAGAGGAGTTGATTTAACGAGTCTGGGGCCGAAGGCATATTTAGAAAATGTTGAAACGGTCACAAGTGGTAGAAGAACCTTTCACTGGTTGCGTCATAACAAACCTATGAATGTTACCCATCAGCAAGGGACTGATGTTTGGTCTATTAACCACGACAGAGCGTCAATTACAATCGTAAACCCATACCTCACAACTGATAATAGCTCTGAGTTAGGCAATGTAGTGTTGCAAGGTTCGAAAAATTGCCTAGGAGTGATTTCTCCAGATTAGCTATTTTCGGGACCGTATCCGGGAACGGTATGTTTTAGTAGAAATTCCTCATCTAAATTAAGTCCTAAACCAGGCTGATCGGTGAGATATAAATTTCCATCTCTAATATCAAGAGGTTTGTCCATTAAGCAGTTGTATCCACTCAGATCGTACCTTATCGTCTCCAATTTATAGAAATTAGGGATTGTCATAGAAACTTGAGCGCCGGCCATTATGTTAATAGGACCACTGGCATCATGGGGAGATACTGGTATGTAATAAGCCTCTGCCATAGTGGAGATTTTTTTAAGCTCTGATATTCCTCCTGTCCAGGTAACGTCTGGCATCACATAATCGGCTAAATTATTTTCAAAAATGGGGATGAATTCAAATCGAGTGTGAAGTCTTTCCCCTACACTAATTTTCACGTTGGTGCTGTCTCTTACCTGTTGTAAGGCATGATAGCTTTCTACTGGGACTGGTTCTTCAAACCAGTGTATGTCGTACGCAGCAAGTCGATTAGCGAGGTCTATTGCTGTGGGGACATTGAATTTTCCATGAGCATCGATAAGAATCTCAATATCAGGACCAACGGCATCTCGTATTTCGGCTGTAATTCGCTCAGCTCTGTAGGCACCTTCGGGACTAATTTCACCATCCATATATCCGATATTTCCACCGTTATATCCATCATAGGAAGAATGCATCATGGGGTCCATTTTGAACGCAGTATGACCTGAATCAACAATTTCCTTGGCATTTTCAATCGCTAGTTCTATATCTTCATTCGGTTCCGGGGGATGAGTGTATAGGGCTATTTCGTCTCTAACAGAGCCCCCGAGTAATTGATAAATTGGTTTATTGACTGATTTACCAAAGATATCCCATAAAGCTATGTCAATTCCGCTCATAGCGGCTGTGGTAGCTCCCCTGGTGCCTGTGTATGTAAAGAGCCTAAACGTGCGGGTCCATATTTCTTCAATTTTTGTAGGGTCCCATCCTATAAGGAAATCTTTTAATTCCATGACATATTTTTGAATTGCTCGATTCCCGATACCACCTGGGTAATTGGTAATTTCCCCCCAACCTGTAATCCCTTCGTCTGTATCAATTTGTACGAAAACAAATTCGCGATTTATCGGAGATCTTAGCTTGTCTTTTCCTGGGCGATCATCCCATTCCATTTCTATCAGATAACTTTTCACATCAGTAATTTTCATTTCTAACCCTTTAACAAATTAAAGTCCATAATACCAGTGAATAATATCGCTGGTTCATCACGAAAGGTATATCATAATTCCTTAATATTTAACGTGATACCGAATGTCTCTACAAAACTCTACAGATAGCACAGATAAATTCATCAGACTGTTCCCTTTTTTTTATGGATGGGTCATTCTATTTGTAGCATCTTTAGCTCATTTCGCGTCAGCACCTGGCCAGACATATGTTTCATCCATATTTATTGACCCTATGATTGATGATCTTGGGTGGTCTCGTACAACATTTTCGAGTCTTTACACCGCGGGTTCCATGACAGCAGCGATTTTCATGGTCGCAGCCGGCAAAGCTCTAGATAAATTTGGTGCTAGAAAAACACTCACAACTTTATGCTTGATGATGTCTCTAGCAACTTTTTGGATGAGTGAAGTGGATTCTATTTGGAAATTGTTTATTGGTTATGCTTTGCTGAGAACCATAGGGCAAGGTTCATTTGGATTAGTAGCAACTACTATGGTTTCAACCTGGTTTATACGAATTAGAGGTAGAGCAACCGCAATATCTTCGATTGGTGGGGCCGCTAGTTTGGCCCTATTCCCTTTTATAGTTCATGTATTGATTGAACGGTTTGATTGGAGAAATACTTGGTTAATTTTGGGGATAGTTGTTTTGATCGTACTTTTCTTACCTGCCCTACTTCTTATTAGAAAGAGTCCGGAAGCGGTTAGTCTTAGACCAGATGGTGTTAGCTATAAGCTGCTAGAAACTGGTGGGAACTCAGACAGAGAACCTTCGGAAGCTAACTTCACTTTAGCTGAAGCCCTAAGAACAAAATCATTGTGGATGTTGGTCTTTGGAAGCACCGCCATGCCACTCATAATGACAGGTCTTATGTTCCATCATGTGTCTATTCTTGGCGCGAAGGGAATTTCGCCAGGTTTAGCAGCAGCGACAATGGGACTTTTTGGCCCATTAGTTTTTTTGGGCAGTCTAGGTTGTGGTTATCTGGCGGATCGAATTCCTAACCGGTTTCTACTTGCGACAGGACAACTCTCTCTTATAGTAGCGATGTTATGGACCATAATAATATCTGCTCCGTGGCAAGCGATAATTTATATAGTTTTGGCCTCAATTAGCATGTCTCTTATGAGTACACCCAATACGGTCATTTGGGCAAATTATTTTGGAAGGGCCCATCTTGGTAGCATCAGAGGATTTGCTTCTACAGTTATGGTGGCATTTTCAGCTATAGGTGCATTGCCATTTGGATTGATATACGACCAAACTGGTTCATATAATGATGCGATTTTCATATTGTTGGCTCTGCCTGTAATAGCTGGAATAGCGTATATATTGGCTATAGAGCCCAAGCTTGAACACAAGTTAAATGGGTTCTAAAAGAGTTCGGTTAGTTTCATTAACAAGTTAAAAGAATTTTCCAGATTGTTTTCATATAATTGTTTATTCCATTTCCAATCCATTTTTTCTGTGAGGTCGTGAGCATCGGAAACCACAAATAGGCCCACACATGGAATTTCTAGGTGTTTGCAAAGAGCAAATATCGCAGACATTTCCATATCAACTCCTAGGATCCCGTTTTGCCTCCAATTTAGTTCAGTGTTTATAGTCTGTCTATATGGAGCGTCAGTGCTTACCGTTTTACCTTCCCGATATAGAAGGTTATGTTTTTCAAGATGGTTTGCCAGGCGCTCTCGCATATCCCGATCAGGAGTAGCATCAACACCAGGAGGAAGATAGTGGAAAGAGGTTCCTTCCTCTCTTTGACAACATACTGGTAGCACAATATCTCCTACATTTAGAGAATTATCTACGGCCCCGCAAAGACCGAGCACAAAAACACGCTTAACTCCTCTTGCAATCGCAGTTTGAATAGCACTCACACCGATGGGGGCGCTTATCGCCCCTTCAATGGCAACCAAGTTTTTATTGCTATGACTCCTGTAAAGGATCGATTCTCCACCAAAGAATCGAAGCGGAGAGGATTCCTCGTGAAGAACTTTAGCATTAGCGAACTTAGTCAAAAGATTTTGTGAAAAGACCGCTAAAAGATTTGGAGGTAAATTAGTTGATACCCTATCTTGTAATTCTGGCCTAATGACACTCCGGGATTTATCTTCTGGATTAAACCAACTTTCTCTGCTCATATGAACTTATATTTCATTTAGAGCCCATGATTTAACTAGATGATGGGCAATGGCTATTTGCATGGGTACTTTTAAGTCATCGCTGTTGTTTTCAAGCGCAGATAAAACATTTTTTCTATCAAACCATTTGACATCAGTCATTTCATCCTTGTCCATGTTAATTTCTGTTGTGACTGCCTCGGCATGGCAGCCGATCATTAGAGAATACGGAAGAGGCCAGGGTTGAGAGGAGTGATATTTTACATTCTTGACTTGAATCCCTGCCTCTTCCATGACTTCTCTAGCCACAGCTTCTTCAATTGATTCACCTTGATCTACGAACCCTGCTAATGCCGAATAGATATTGGTTCTCTGAAGCCTTCCTCTTGACTGTCCCAAAAGGCATTTATCACCGTCATGCACGACCACAATTATTACAGGGTCTGTTCTCGGAAAATGATCGATTCCACATCCAGTACATTTTCGGACCTGCCCCGCCCTCTCCATTTGTGTTTTTGAACCGCAAGCTGAGCAAAATTTGTACCTTTGATGCCAGTATGTTTGTATTCTTGCTTGGGCAGCGATTCCTGCTTCTTCTGGGCTCAAAAACTCGCCACATGACCTGACATCAACAAATCTAAGTGAAGGGTCTATGTTCCTGATAGCAGAATCTGGAAAATGGTTTATCGATACCTCTATGGCAAAATGGTACACCTCGTCCATTATTCCCAAAAAAATTGGCTCCGATTCGTATCCTAAATCAGCTAGCCGATCATGTGTGAGCCAATATAGATTCGATTGGGAACCTATATTTACCAGCAAGTTAAGTTCTCTTAACGGCAGAAACCTACTTTGCGGGTCGGATATCTTTTTCCTAATTTCATAATCTTCTCTTCTTTCGGTTTCACCTCTGTTTAAAGGGTTTCTTGAAAATACGTGTCCGTAACCTTGTATGGTCATAAAAATCTCCTAATGTCGGATATTAGGATATTAGAACACATCTTCCCTACCAAAAGATTTTGGTGAGGTTCATCTTAGGGTATGGATGTTGTTGCACCTTAAGCAAAATTTCTAATTGACACCTCTTTTGATATGTACTCAGAATAAGGTCATAATGTGGGGATTTATGTTAATGGGAGATCATTCGATGATATATGAGACACGGATATATGAAACTCATCCTGGTAAATTACCAGATCTAAACGATAGATTTAGAAACTACACGATGAAAATTTTTGAGAAACATGGGATAAAAAATATTGGATATTGGACCTCCAATGTTGGAGAATTCAGTGATCGATTGACTTACATGATTGCCTTTGAAGATCAAGGTCATAGAGAAAGGGCCTGGGATTCTTTTTCAAATGACCCCGAATGGATTAAGGTCAGGACCGAATCTGAGTTAAAGGGTCCTATTGTAAAAAGGGTATTTAATAATTTACTTAAACCGACAGATTATTCACCCCTGCAATAAATAATAAATCAATATTGATCTCAGACAAAAAAATTAGATCTCAACAGTGGTGGCTATCCTTTCAATTCAGAGATTTTAGATTTCTGTGGATGTCCACTTTTTTCCAATCTATTGGTTTTGGAATGGACAATGTAGCCCTTGGCTGGATTGTTTTTGAGAAAACTGATTCTGCATTCATGGTTGGGCTGGCAGCAGCTCTTAGGATGGTGCCACTTTTTCTACTCGGTGTTTTTTCTGGCCTGATTGCTGATAATGTCGAAAGACGAATATTTCTTCGCATATTTACTATTGTAGGTGGGGCGCTTATGGCATTACTTGGCTTCCTCCTAATCATTGGTTACGACCAAGTATGGATCATCATTGCAATTGCCACTATTACTGGAGCCACATTTGCATTTGTTCTTACTTTGAGGCAGGCATACACCTTCGATATTGTAGGGGCTTCCCTTTCATTGAATGGTTTGTCTATGTTGCAAATAGCGTCTCAAACGGGAGGGGTTTTTGGGGCTTTGATCTCCGGAATATTAATATCTAAGTTGGGGGCGGGACCGCAATTTGTCGTCATAGGCTTGATGTACCTGATTTCATTTCTAGTTCTGTTTGGAGCATCAGAGTCAGGTCAAGCAGCCTCTAAAAGGAGAGAGAGTCTTAATTCCAATTTTAAGGGATACATTGATCTCATAAAAGAATATCCAGTTTTACTTATCTTGATGTGTCTAGCCTCAATCACCGAAATATTTGGTTTTACTCATATGAGTTTAATCCCAGTTTTTGCCAAGGAGGTTTTATCTGTTGGTCCGATTGGGTTGGGAATTTTGACTGCTGTTCGCCAAGTTGGTGGGTTTTTGGGTCTTTTTTCGCTTACTTTGTTGGGCAATTACAATCAAAAAGGGAAATTGATGTTCTATATCGTCGTATTTTTTGGTATTGGTCAGATTTTTCTGGCATTTTCGTCGAAGGTGTTACTTTTCGCATTTTTTCTCCTTGTTGTTAATGCCTGTGCTATGTCTGTTGATACTTTGTACAAAACATTGATGCAGCAAAATGTTCCAAATGAGCAGCGAGGTAGGGCAATGGGATCGTGGGTTTTAAGTATTGGAACAGCTCCAATAGGGCACCTTGGGATTGGCGGAATTGCAACAGCTTTTGGGGCCCCTATGGCTGTTTTGTTTAACGGAATTATGCTTACTGCGGCAGGGGTTTCGACCTTTATCTGCCTACCAAGAATTAGGAAATTACCTTAAATGGCAAGTAAATTTCCAGCTATACCATTAATGAAGTAGGGCTTTGCAATAGACGTTTTACCTCTATTAAAAATTGGGCCCCTTCAGCTCCATCTACGATTCTATGATCAGCAGAAATTGTAGCTGTCATAACCTGGCCAACTGTTATTTCTCCGTCAACAACTATCGGTTTCTCCGATACGGTACCCACTGCCAAAACCGCACTTTGAGGCGGATGTATTATGGCGACAAAACTACTGACATCGAACATTCCCAGATTACTAATTGCAAAAGTACCACCAGTATATTCTTGAGGACTCAAGGTGCCGTTTGATGATCTTTCGGCCAAGTCTTTGATCATTTGGGAGACTTGTCGCAGCGACTTTTCTCCGCAATCTAGAATTGCCGGTACAATCAATCCTTCTTCATCCGCTATTGCCACGGCAATATTTATTTCGTCGTTAAACTGAATCCCATCGTTTTCATAATAGGCGTTGAATTTGGGGTATTTCTGTAAGGCCTGAATACACGCTTTAACAATTAGGTCATTTACTGTCAATCTGACGCCGTCATCTTTCAGTTGTTCATTGATTTGTTTCCTAAGTGACATCGCATTCGTCATATTTATTTCGGCTGAAACATAAAAGTGAGGCTTTTCGCTTTTACTTTTAACAGTCACTCTTGCTATCTGTTGACGCATTCTACTTAGAGGCTGTTTTTCTCCAGGTGTGGACGCGGTAGTCACCGGTTCTACTATTGGAGAGATCGTTTCCTCATTGGCTGTTGTCTCGGCTGAAACGGATATGGTTGATTTTGAAGCAAGATCTGGTTCAAAATCTTCAACATCTTTTTTTGTGATTCTGCCTCCGGGGCCCGATCCGGCTATATTAGAAAGGGTTATTCCACGTTCTTCAGCTATGCGACGGGCTATTGGTGTGGCTAATATTCGGCCTGTGGCAGGTTCGCTAGAGACCTGCGTGGTTTCATGGAATTGTTCAGGCTCATTGCTCGGTCCAGGGTCTTCTATTTTAGAATCCACTGTGGCCGTCGTTTGATCAGTGAGAATATCTGAGACAGTGTCAACTTCCTCATCTGCATTGCCAACTACAGCTATGGTTTGTCCTACAGGGACAATGGTTCCTTCAGGTGCTACTATCTTGAGAAGAACGCCTTCAGAGTCAGATTCAAATTCAACGACTGCTTTGTCAGTTTCTATCTCTGCTACCGGTTCGTTTCTGTTAACAGTTGCACCTTCCTCTTTCAGCCAACGAACGACAGTTCCTTCTTCCATGTCGTATCCCATCTGGGGCATTTTTAATTCAGTGGCCATCTCTGACTCATCTCCATTAAAGACCGAAGTTGTATTTAACTGATTCGACTACCCAGTCAGCACTAGGAATCATTAATTGCTCTATATTTCTGGCATATGGTGCCGGCACATCGGGTCCGTTTATTCTTATAACGGGACCATCCAAGTCGTCGAAAGCTGCCTCTTGTATATCGCTAGCTATCGTTCCCGAGAATCCGCCAGTTTTCCATGTTTCTTCAACCACAGCTACTCTGTTTGTCTTTTTAACTGATTCAATTACGGTATCTAAATCTAAAGGTGAAAGACATCTTAAATCTATCACTTCCGATGAGACGTTGTCTTCTTCAAGTTTGGCCGCCGCTTCTTCCGCTACCCTCACCATGCCAGAATACGCAACTAGAGTTACATCTGTTCCTGGTTTAGTTATTCGGGCTTTTCCTAAAGGAACCTCATAATACTCTTCTGGTACTTCGCCTCTAACTCTGTATAACAGAGCATGTTCAGCAAAAATTATGGGATTGTTGTCTTTTCGGCTCGCTCGGAACATTCCCAGAGCATCATAAGGGGTTGCCGGTACCACGACTCGAAGCCCAGGCACTGAGGCATACCAATTTTCGAAACTTTGTGAATGAGTAGCCGCGAGTTGACCGCCACCACCGGTTACTGTCCTTATAATTAAAGGGACAGTTAATTGACCGTTAGACAT
>CAYMZR010000077.1:0-10415 GCA_964394975.1 uncultured Dehalococcoidia bacterium
TCCTACCCAAATGCTGTTCATCTCCATAATCAAGTCTGATCGGATTCAATACTCGGTCTGGAAGTTTTATTCCAGGAATTTCTGCAAATTTTCCGATTACATCTTTCGTCTGAATCGCGGTTCCATCATCCTGTCTAGGGTGACTACTTGGTGGCGGTTCATTTTTTCCTTTGACCCAGTCATTCATACTGGATAAACATCCTCTCAAAATAGGAGTGTAGTTGACTCCATTAAAAGGTAGGTTTCCTCTGACAGAATCTGAATCTCTAACTGTCTCTAGGGGATATTTCCCTGAGCCATGCTGGGTACCTGAAAAATGATACCGCCTCACATTTTTATGTTCCGGGGCATCGCTAATTTCATCAATATTAGTGTGGATTAAAGCGGCATCTCCTCGCCAATATTCTGCTGAACTATTTGTAAACATTATTTTCGGGACATCTTCTTGTTGAATCATTCGGTCAAGCAAAGCACCTTCTCTTCCAGTTATCTCATCTTTCTGTGTGGTGTCAGTAAAAGGGAAAAGCTCTGGAATAATGTAACAAACATCCTTGGAAGGTTGTCCAAAACGTAGATTGAATTCTCCACGCATCCCACCACCGACGTGGGCAATGATCCCATCCATGGCTGTTCTAGATAATTCATCAAGATTCATTCCGGTGTGTATGTATTGCCTGAGAAACCTACCGGTTTGAGATACCCCATAAGATATGGCATGGTCTATGCTCCCTTCGAGCAAGTTACCATCTTCCTCCGAAGCATATTTAATAAAGGAACAAATATCTCTGACCGCGGCGAACCCAAGACCAACAAGGCGGCTCCCCTTCGCTGTATAGACCAATTTATATATCCGACCTAATTCAAATCCCCCTTGAAGATGCACGTGAGAGGCATCTGGTTCAATTTCAGAATCTTCAACTCTAACAAGGGACCACTTCTCTCTTTCGATAAATTCAGGCACCCCATTTGGCTGATCCTGAACCATTAACTCTGCTTCAAGTTCGTTTTCATCAGCAGCAGAATTTTTCAAATGATACCGATCAGCCAGAGGAAACACAGAAGTATCAACATTTGCTTGATACTGGTTCATAACTTTTCCGCTTAGCTGTTCTCCATCTAAATATGCCTCTGGCACTGAAAGGCCTATCAATCCTGGGATATCTGGCACGTCCGCCTGCCACCCACAAAACATCACTGTATAGCCTTCCCTCATTAAAAATCCGTTACCAGACTCAATGGGTGAACTAGGGTCAGAAGGCCTATCGGCACTATTAAAACCGTATAGTACCGTTTTATTACCTCGATTCACTACATCCAAAAACATCGTCCCGTTTCCTTTTTTGGAATTGGATGGTGTTAGCATTACAAAATCCGCAGAAAACTCAACTTTCCCATCGTTATTTCGAGGCGCTAATTGGATGTCCACTATCCTCTCGTTATATTCTGAAAATGGGTCTACCTCAAAGTACACTGTCCCTTTAATTTGGTCATAAGTACCAATTTCCCCATATTCCTTTCCATTTTCAAGTAGCTCTTTACTTTCTATTTCGAAACGACTAACTGTCATCTTTAACCTCCCAAAACTTGAAAGTGATTCTAACATTACAAATTTCAGGATAGAACGTTGACTGAAATGCAGATCAAATCCTAAACTCTTTACATAAAGAAATAAGACAATATTGCAACCGGAGATAATGCTGATGAAAATTTCAGTTGCTGCTGACCACAATGGATACGAATTAAAAAATGAAATAGCCGAAATTTTGAAGCAAAACGGACATGAAGTGATTGATATAGGACCTCATTCCATGGACCCTTTGGATGATTATCCTGATTACGCAAAACCGTTAGCAAATAGTGTATCTACTGGAGATACAGAACGAGGAATTATGGTTTGTGGTAGTGGGGTTGGAGCTTCGGTTGCTGCTAACAAAGTAAAAGGTGTTCGAGCAGCAGTGTGTCACGATATATATTCTGCTCACCAAGGTGTCGAACACGATGATATGAACGTACTTTGTTTAGGCTCTCGAATCGTCGGTAGTGAAGTTGTTAGGGAGTTGGTTTCAGCGTTTATATCGGCCCAATATACCAACGAAGAAAGACACGCTCGGAGATTAGGCAAGGTAATTGAAATGGAAAACGATTTCAGCTAGGTCTAGTTCTAGGTATACTCTGCTCCCAACAGGCAGGCTACTGGTTTTCGAGTTCGTTCGGCCTCTTCAAAAGCATCACTTATCCGTCCCACATCTTCATTAGACTCAATCAAATAGTAGTTAATACCATATGCGTGCAATATGGGCTCTGTAAAGCGGGCAGCAGAGTCTTTGGTTATACCGTGTCTTGTCCAGCCTCTATAACCGATCATCATCACAAGAGGAAAATCCAAATCTATTCCTAAACCACGGATTGAATCTCCTGCCTCAAACATACCGGTGTTCTGAATTAAAACCACGGGCTTTTGACCACCTACCCATATCCCTGCCGCAATTGCCATCGATTCCCCCTCCCGACAAACTGGGACTATTTTTAATTCCTGTTCTCTAGTCATTAATTCATACATAAAATTAGTTTCGCTATCTGGCAACCAAATGACATGAGTGACACCATTTTTCTTAAATTGCTCAATTATTGGAGGAGGAGTTAAAACCTGTTCCATGGACTACTGGTTTCCTTTAAAAATCTTAATTTCTAGGAAAATGGATTATATTGACCGAACTAATTCCCAGTCAATGAGCCTCCACGCCACATCTCTGCATTGTCGTTTGGCTTGTATCCTATTTCTGCCTCAGAATTACTTATATCCCAAAATCTCCATTTATTGTTCGACACCCCATAATAAATACCAAATTTCAATTCATGAGGAGCATCAATACATTTACTGAATAAATTCACCAAATCAGAATGAGTGAGGAGAGTGGCAAATTGCCTTTGATTGGTTGGCCTCCCTTCATCATTTAAGGTTCCTATACGGACCGACAGTGAACTTAGTCCATATTGATCTGCATAAAATCTACCTGCTGCCTCACCAAATGCTTTGGCAATACCGTAAGGACCGTCAGGTCTAACTGGCATTTCTGTACTTACCAATGGAATAGAATCGGGTTCAAGGCCAGTGTATTCACCTTTCACAATCTTGCTATAAGGGCTATCGGTTTCGTACATCCCCGTCGCATGATTTGAACTTGCAAATATAACCCTTTTAACTCCACAAATTTTTGCGGCCTCCAACGCATTGGAGGTGCATCTCAAATTGACATCATGAATTATATTCCACTCACTAAATTGACTAGGGTTGCTAGCAAGGTCTCTGACTGTATCAATGCCTGAGAAGGCCGGCAACATTTCCTCGATAATAGAACAATCTGCCTTCATAGTAGGTACCTCTGAGGATTTTTTTAAATCTACACCTGACACTTCATACCTCTCTTTCAAAGACTGAGCCAACACTGTACCTACTAGGCCTGATACACCTGTTATTAGAACCTTATTCTTGACCATTGCTCACAGCCTCCTAGTAATGATTGTATGAAAGAATATTTAGAATCACCAATATGAGCTTTTGATTCTAGCTAATTTCGTGCTTTCGTGCTTTCGTGCTTTCGTGCTAAAGATAGAGATCAACTCACAGTTTTAATATAGTCAAATCATTAAAACAACCTTTCAGGGGTGTTCGTACAACGCAATGATATATATAATTCCGAAACTTTCTAAATTTAGACTGTCCTTACACGTGCTGGGACATGTTCTAAAAAAATAGAAAATTACCGAAATTTATGAGGTGCAACGTTTTGAAAGCCTATTGTCTTAAGTGTAAAGGACCCCACGAAATCAAAAACCCAAAAGAGAAAACTCTTAAAAATGGCAGAGCAGCCACTCAAGGAACATGTGGTGAGTGTGGATCAAAAGTATTTAGAATAGGAAAAGCTACTTAGAGTTATATAAGAATAGTGCCAAAAGAGGTGAAATGATGGCGACGACAACTACTTTATCTGGAGAGGTGATTGAAGAGCTAAAACAACAGGCCACTGAGCACTTTTGGCCCCATGCACGTCAAACTAATGATATGTTTGGCGATAATGGGCTCAAGTTAGTAAGTGACTCCAAAGGTGTATGGGTATACGACGTCGAAGGTAAAGAATGGTTTGACACATTATCTGGTATGTGGCTCGTCAACATAGGTCACGGTAGAAAAGAAATAGCTGACGCGGTTTACGAACAGATGCAAGGTATTTCTTACTCCCCAGGAGGTACGGTTACCCCTGTCACTGCAGAACTTGCAGGAAGAGTTGCTGCCTTGGCACCCGACAAACAAGCGAGAATTTATTTTGTAAGCGGGGGATCGGAAGCAGTCGAAACCGCACTAAAGATGGCAAAAAATTACCAGAAAAATATTGGAGAGCCCAGCAGATACAAAGTAATAAGCAGAAAAGGCTCCTACCATGGAGCGACACATGCATGTATGAGTCTCGGCGGTGGAGGAATTGCGGCTCCAGTAAATTATGGGCCTTTAATGCCCGGCAACATACATATTGAACAACCCGATGCCTATCGTGGACGATGCTGCAGTGCCGATGGTGGATGCACGTTGGAATGTGCGAAAGACCTGGAAAGGGCGATACTCCATGAAGGGCCTTCAACTGTAGCTGCTTTTATAGGTGAACCAATTTCTGCAGCTTCTGGTATCCACATACCTCACCCAGAATACTGGCCGACGGTACGAGAAATTTGTGACAAATATGGCGTTGTGATGATATGTGATGAGGTAATAAATGCGTTTGGTAGAACTGGAAAAATGTTTGCTACGGAACATTGGAACGTCAAACCAGATATTACTACTGTTGCTAAGGCACTAACCAGCGGCTATCTTCCAATTGGTGCAGCCATCGCGAGCAAAAAAATAGCTTCAGCATTTGAGGGAGATGACAACGATACATTTAGACATCTCATCACCTTCGGAGGAAACCCTGCCTCCTGTGCAGCAGCGATAGCAAACCTTGACATTATGGAGAATGAAAACATTGTAGATAATGCGGCGGTGATGGGAGACTATATGTATGAACGTCTACAAACATTATACGATCACAAGATAGTGGGAGATGTACGTGGCGGCAAAGGACTCTTAAGTGCAGTTGAACTAGTAAAAGATCGAGATACAAAGGAAAAATTCCCAACTGAATTGAAATTAGCTGACAAAGCCACCGCCGCCTTACAAAGGCATATGATATTAGGTAGAGCAGGAGATTCTATACCGATTGCACCGCCATTATGCATAACGAAAAATGAAATAAATCATTTTGTCAGTCAGCTCGATTCAGCGTTGACGGAAATAGAAACCACCTTATAGATTTCGAAGATGCCATTTGATGTTTGTATTGTAGGGGGAGGGATAGTTGGACTATCATCGGCCTATTTTTTGGCTAAATTAGGCATGACTGTCAATGTGATAGAAAAGGATTCCATTGGGAGTCATGCATCAGGATTCGCATACGGAAGCCTAAGTCCTCTTGGTGAAGCTGGTCACGCTGAAGCTATTTTGCCTGAGCTGGAAATAGCCCGAATGGGCATGGACATACATGCCTTGTTTGCCAAAGAATTGCTAGAAAATACAGGCATCCAAACAGACCACCGATTTCGCCCCGCTATAGATTTAATTTTCACCGAACCTGAGGCCGTAAACGCCAAGGAACAAGTGGAATGGCGCACCGATGAAAAAGGATACAAGGTTGAATGGCTCAGTAGGGAAGAAGCTCTAAGAAATGTGCCTCATATCTCAAAGGAAATCCTAGGAGCTGTGTATACAGAAGGTGTAGCCGATGTAGAACCATATAAATTGATGCTGGCATTAACGCAAGGATGTGAACTGCTTGGTGTCAATATTAGTCATGGAAACGTTATCAATGTGGTGCGTGCTGGGTCGGACATTCAAATAGTCACAGAAAGTGAAGCAACTGCTTGCAAAAATATTGTCTTAGCAATGGGTCCTTGGATGGGCGGCACGTCAGATTGGCTAGGTGTTAATGTGCCAATAAAGCCGCTGAAAGGCCAACTATTACGGCTTAATGCACCTAATGTTGAAATTAACTGCTCCGTTGGGTGGAAAGGCAATTACGCCTGCACAAAACCGGACGGTCTTCTTTGGGCTGGCACCACGGAAGAAGACATGGGGTTCAATGACGTACCAACACCATCAGGAAGAAATGAAATAATAGAAGCCCTAGACAAAATGATACCAAACCTAGATGAGGCTACCCTTGTGCAACACACAGCGTGCTTAAGACCGCTTCCTTTGGACGGAAAGATCATTTTGGGCGCAATCTCCTCCGATCAAAATATATTTTTAGCTACTGGGACTGGGAGGAAAGGCATCCTACTTGGTCCAGCTATGGGAAATATCATTTCACAACTTATAACGGGACAGGAACCTGACGTTAATATAACGTCTTTTAGCCCTAACAGATTTAATTAACCACCTGATTATTTACTGAAGTGGTGAAAATCCAAATGGTAAAAGTATTTTATTTTCTTGCTTTAAAGGAGCAATCCCTCCTTTCGGAGGCCACACCCCTTGAGCCCTAGTGTCTGCCCTAACCTTATTTCGACTCTCAAAAGAATCATATGCCCAAAGATGTATGAATTTATTAAGTCCCCCAACATCTGAATACCAACAGCCTACTAATGGTGAGTATTCTTCTCTTTTTTCGATGGCATCACCCCACGCATCCAATACCTTAGGAATATCACCGGGCTTATAAGTATAAATCCTCATCTCATATACGGGTCCTATATCCATGGGTGTCAATGGCCTCATGAAAGGGGCTGGAAGCATAATTTCGCTGTCCATATTTAATATGATGTCATTATTGTCCGGCGGCCAATCTCCTTCTGCTACAGCTTTAGCTCTAATTTCAGATCTATGATTTGCATCCTCATATGGCCATATATGTACCACCTGGTTGAGAGGCCCCATTTCGGTATACCAAAACCCTCCTAACGGAGAAAATTTTAGTCTCCCATCTAATTTATCTTTAGTATTTTCACCAAACTGCTCCACACTCCTTGGTTTAAGGTCATAGGTCCGAAATTCATATATCATGCAAATACTCCTACCCAAAACAAGTCAAAATAATGTATGAGCACAAGCCTAACATAATGGAATCGAATAGAATATTTGGAACTTTGTACAACATGCAAAATTTGAAAAATTGAATAAGGCATAAAGTTGAAAGTACTTATAACAGGGGGAGCTGGATATATTGGAAGCATGGTCTGCCATGCCTTATACGATCACGGACATGAACCGGTAATATTGGATTCAATGACGGCAGGTTCTGAACAAAATGTAACTCAATTCCCCTTATATATTGGAGATATCGCTGACAAAAACCTAATAGAGAAAGTCATCCAGGAACATCCAGAGGTTGAATACGTGGTTCATTGTGCAGGAAAAATTCTGGTGCCCGAATCGGTGATTTACCCCGATCAGTACTATTTCGAAAACGTCAGTAAATCACTCGAATTATTCAAAAATTTAAACACTATTGGAATCAATAAAATACTTTTCAGCTCAAGTGCATCTGTCTATGAGGCTAAATATGGAGAGAGTGTCGATGAAGATTCTCCTACGGGTCCACTAAGTCCTTACGCCAAAAACAAACTCATGATCGAAATGATTCTGGAAGATTTTTGCAATGCTTTTGAAATGAAGGGTATAGCAATGAGGTACTTTAATCCCATTGGGGCTGATCCCAAGATGCGGTGTGGTCCCAGCTTAAACAACAACTCACACTTATTAGCAAATTTAATCCGAGCCGCTGAAGGCCATACATTCAGTATGAACATCACAGGTTTTGATTGGCCTACGAAGGATGGTACGGGTGTAAGGGACTACATCCATGTTTGGGATTTAGGGGAGGCTCACGTTGCAGCCCTGGAAACTTTTGACTCTATATTTGAATCTGGATCAAAGTTCCAGAAAATGAATGTTGGGGGAGGTAGTCCGACTACTGTTATGGAGTTCATCGATACTTTCCAAGAAGTATATGGAAGTCAAATAACCACTGTTAAAGCCCCTCCACGAGATGGAGATACGGCCGGTGCATTCGCCAACATAGAGAAAGCAGCAAGATTGATGAATTGGACACCTCGGATGTCCGTTGAACAGGGAATAGCGGACACCATTAAATGGCATAGAAAAAAGAATACTTAAGCATAGTTGCGGTATTCATTTCATTAAGTACAATTCTGTTACCTAGTTCCTAAGGAGGGATTAATTTGTCTACACTAGCGGACCTAATAACAAACCACCCATCAGACAAAAATGCGATTTTGATACCAGGGGGACCAACAACAACTTATGGAAAATTCGCTGAACAGATCGAGCAAATAGCCGAAATTCTTGCTGCCGCAGGAGTAGAAAAGGGTCGCACCGTTTCAATAGTGCTTGGAAATGGTCTAGATTTTATGATTACATTCCTTGGGGTTACAAGAAGTGGAGCAGTAGCAGCTCCTCTTAATCCAGCCTACACAAATGAAGAATTCAAATTCTACATGGAAGATACCGAATCTCAACTCGTCATTATTTCTCCGGACGCTAATACCGCTAGATCCGCGGCAACTGAATTAAATATACCAGTCGCCATCGCGAATTTGGACGACAGTGGCAAATTATCCATATCGAAATCTGGGTCAGTACTAACTGAACAATCTTCTGTAGTAGCGCCATCGGAAGATGATATTGCCCTTTTCCTGCATACTTCCGGAACTACAAGCAGGCCGAAAGGAGTCCCTTTAACTCACGGCAATCTCATGGCATCGTTAGAAAACATAGTAAACACATACACCCTCAAACCAGATGATTTAGCTATGGTGGTTATGCCCTTGTTTCATGTACATGGGCTTATAGGAGTTTCATTATCCGCAATGAAAAGTGGCGGAAGTATGGTTATACCGCCTAGATTCAGTGCGAGCAATTTTTGGCAAATACAGGCAGATACAAATGCAACTTGGTACTCAGCTGTCCCAACAATTCACCAGATTCTTTTGATGCGAGCAGATGAAGATAATGCTCCGAGTCAATCATTCCGTTTCATACGATCATGTTCCGCCGCACTGGCCCCTACGGTTTTTAATGATTTAGAAAGCAGGTTTGGGGCCCCCGTGCTTGAGGCGTATGGAATGACCGAAGCTTCCCACCAGATGTCCTCAAACCTTTTACCCCCAGGTCCAAGAAATCCCGGCACGGTTGGTCTGGGAACCGGCGTTGAGATCAACATTATGGACGAAAAAGGATCACTTTTACCTGTGGATCATACAGGAGAAGTCGTTATTAAGGGTCCAAACGTAACTCATGGCTACCATAACAACCCTTCCGCAAATGCAGAAGCATTCACTAACGGTTGGTTCCGTACTGGAGATCAAGGAATACTATCCGAAGATTCCATCTTAACCTTGACCGGAAGACTGAAAGAACTGATCAACAGGGGAGGAGAAAAAATCTCCCCTCTAGAAGTGGACGCAGCGATCCTACAACACCCAAATGTCTCCGAAGCTGTGTGTTTTGGAGTACCCGATGAAAAATACGGGGAAGCCGTCCAAGCAGCTGTTGTAATATCGTCAAATACATCCGAAGGCGACATCCGATCTTTTTGCAATCAGCATCTAGCCGATTTCAAAATTCCGGACCGTGTTTACATAGTGGACGAACTTCCCAGAACAGCCACAGGCAAGATTCAGCGGAGACATGTAGCTGCAAAATTTGCGCAATAAAAATCCCTTCAAGGAAATTCTATGAATAATAATCTGTCCCAAGTAAAAGCCATGACATTTGATGTGTTTGGTACGGTGGTTGACTGGCGAAGCAGTATTGCAAGAGAAATAAAAGAAATGGGACAGAAAAAAGGATTCACTTTAGATTGGAATTCATTTGCAGATGAATGGCGATCCGGGTATAAGCCTGCAATGGATAAAGTCAGGAACGGTGAGCTCCCATGGACCAAAATTGATACCCTTCACAGGATGATTCTGGACAAAATGTTAATAAAGCATCAGATTTCTAGCCTGTCGGAAGAAGAAAAGGATTATCTTAATAGGGCTTGGCATAGACTTGACCCATGGCCCGACTCTGTTGAGGGACTTACTCTCCTAAAAAAAGATCACATAATAAGTTCTCTATCCAATGGAAATGTCGCTCTCCTAGTAAATATGGCGAAGTATGGTGGGTTGCCCTGGGACACGGTGCTTTCTGCTGAAATTGCCAGACACTATAAACCGGATCCCGAAGCTTATTTGAGTACGGGCGAATATCTTGGTCTTCCAATAAATCAAGTTATGATGGTCGCGGCACACAAAAACGACTTAAAATCAGCAAAAAGTAACGGAATGATGACCGGATACGTCCCAAGGCCAAAAGAACATGG
>CAYMZR010000078.1:0-10132 GCA_964394975.1 uncultured Dehalococcoidia bacterium
CTGAGCCCATACATGGCAGATAGGTATCCTCATGAGTTTAGCGGAGGCCAACGACAAAGAATAGGTATAGCGAGAGCACTTGCGGTAAATCCAAGTTTTATAGTTTGTGATGAGCCAGTGTCTGCTTTGGATGTATCGATTCAGGCTCAAATTATCAATCTGCTTGAGGATCTTCAAGAAGATCTCGGACTTACGTATCTGTTCATTGCACATGATTTATCTGTGGTGAAACATATCAGCGATAGAATAGCCGTAATGTACTTAGGGCACATTGTGGAAATCGCTGAGCGGAACGAACTTTATGAAAATCCAGTTCATCCATACACCAAGGCTTTGTTGTCAGCTGTACCAATACCAGATCCATTAATGGAGGCTGATAGAGAAAGGATAATATTAAGAGGAGGAGTTCCGAGCCCAATGAACCCGCCTTCAGCTTGCAGTTATGACCCTCTTTGTCCTACTCTAGATCCAGCTTGCGACGATAATGAGTTAGTAATGAAAGAGGTCTCTCCTGGGCATATAGTCGCCCATTGTGCTCCTTGTTTTGATGAACATGGTTGCTATTGGTTTCCAAGAGAAGGCTAGACTATACTTGCGGGACTAATTTGTATCAGAACTTTGTGAATCTTTGGGATACACATATTGGAGGTAACCTATTATGGCAAAGGTTAAGCAGCTAGGACATCTTGTGCTTCGTGCAAATGATATAGTCGTATCAGAAGACTTCTATACGAATATCTTAGGGTTGCATGTAACTACTAGAAGACCGACGGGAACCATGATATTTATGAGTGCTCGCGATGACGCATCCCATGAATTAGCCCTCATTAAATCTGACGATATAGAGGATTCAGCCACACATTCTCTGGCTCATTTTGCATGGGAAATGGATTCCATCGAGGATGTTAAAGAAATCCATCAAAAGTGCATTTCTGAAGGTATAGTAATTAAAAGTGTGGCTGACCACGGAGTATCCCTGGGGTTCTATATTGAAGACCCTGATGGAAACGAGATTGAAATATTTTACGAAATGCCTAAATCCTCTTGGCCGAAAGAAGGATATTTGTTTGCTGGTGATTTTCCAGATTCCTTAGATGGGGTAAAGGCGAAGAAACTTACGGATGCAGAGATAACATCTTCGTCTTAGATAACTTAATCTGAAATGTAGGTGCTTAAGTGCCAGCTAAAAATGGGATTCTATATTTAGACGGACTACGTGCCCACCCCAAAAACCTGTGGATAGAAGGAGAAAAAGTCACAGATGTAACTCAACATGTGGCATTTTCTCGATCTGCGGATTCCCTAGCTGCATTGTATGATATGCAATATGATCCCAAAATTTCATCAGAAATGACCTTCCATTCAAATTTTAGCGATATATCAGAAGGCCTTTCTTTTATCACTCCTACCTCCCAGGAGCACTTAATTCAAAGAGGAAAAATGATGCTTAATTGGGCTAGGTTCAGCGGAGGGATTTTGGCTAGAACCCCTGATTACATGAATGTAATTTTAATGGCTTGTGCAGCTGCGTCCGAATTTTTTGGTCAGTATGGGGAAAACATAGAAAATTATTTTCGATACGTGATGGAAAATGATTTGACATTGACTCATACCTTGGTAAATGTAAGAAAAAATAAAAGATATCCATCCTATGCAAAAGGTGATGAGCTTGGATTACATTTAGTGCAAGCAAAGGATGATGGCATAGTGGTTGATGGAGCCCGAATACTAGCTACTTTGGCGCCATTGTCTGATGAGATTTTAGTATTTCCCTCATCAGTGGTTCCCACTGATAAAGATGCCTCGAAATATGCTCTTGCTTTTGGAATACCGTGCGATACAGAGGGGTTAAAATTTATTTGTAGGGAATCATTGGACGTTGGTAAATCCTCTTTTGACCATCCTCTTTCATCCAAATTCGATGAAGGTGACGCAATCGTAGTTTTTGACAACGTTTTTGTTCCATGGGAAAAGATATTTATTTTTAATGATGTGGAAACAGCTAATACTGCCTTCTCTCATAGTAAAGCTGGTTCTCATATAAATCAGCAGATCGTAACGAAGAATATGGCAAAAGCAGAGTTTATACTTGGGTTGGCCACATTGATGACCGAATCCTTGAATACAAATGAGACTCCGTATATCCAGGCTCTCGCATCTGAATTGATAACTATATATGAGGTCAGCAAAGCTTGCCTTGAGGCTTCCATAAGCAATTCCAAATTGAATGAGTGGGGTGTTATGGAACCGGATGGAGCTCCTTTGGCGGCCGCAAAATCTTCATTTACATCCGCGTATCCAAGGATGATAGAAATTTTGCAACTCATCGGTTCGAGTAGCTTGATAGCTGTTCCGACCGAAGCTGACTTTGAATCTGATATAGGTCATTACTTGGATAAATATTTATCTACGGACACTTTAAGTGCTAAAGAACGAACCAAGCTTTTTAGGATGGCTTGGGATATTAGTATAAGTTCATATGGAGGACGACAGGTTTTGTACGAAAGGTTTTTCAGTGGAGATCCACATCGTACAGCTGCTCTTAGCTTTGCAAGATACGATAAAGAAAAAGTAAAGAGAATAGCTCAACAAGTAATCGATCGAGTTTAAGGTGAGATTTTCAAAAGATATCTAGGAGATTTTTATTTCATCTCCAATTTCTATCACGGTAAGATCTTCTGGTATTAGGAAATTGCCATCAAACACTTCTTTCGTGGCTTTTGATACTTCTTCCTCTGCACCAGGGCCTCCCACGATATGGTAGTAAGCACCCAGCTTTACTTTAGATTGTTTAAAAATTGAGCCTACTTGAGAAGGAGTCGCGTGATGATCAATAATTTTCTTGGTATGTTCAGGGTCTCGCCCTATAATGTTGGATCTTTTCCATATTGCCTCTGGTGCGGCTACCTCGTGAATTAAAAGATCTGCATCTTTGGATATTTGACTCATAGAAGGCATATATCTCGTATCGCCTGAAATAACCACTTTCTTTTCTTGATATGTGATTATGTATCCCATAGCATCAGGCACTGGATGATGATCGACTGCAAATGATTCAATTTTTAGGCCCGATTTTTCATAAGAAAAACCAGCACTAACATCATCTCCTGACATTATTGCTCCCTCAGGATCAAATTTTTCATCTAAATCTCTGCGTATATGGACATCGACTTCAAAAGCCTTGGATAGATTACCGATCATGTCTTTTGTACCAGTAGGTCCATACACGGAAACAGGAACTTTTCGGCCATATAACCATCCTGTTAACCAAAGGTCAGGAACTCCTATATAGTGATCATAATGAAGGTGAGTCAATAGAATTGTAAAAACTTCTTTTAAGGGAGTAGTAGTTTGGTTAATTCTTTGTGCTGCACCTCTACCACAATCTATCAAAATATTTTGGTTTGCTGCTTGAACCAATACACTGCATCCCATTCTGTCGATCAGCGGAACAGGTGTACCAGTACCTAGCAAAGTTATTTTTAAAATGTTAGTCATAGTCTAATTAGCGTAAAATACCCCTAAATGAAAAATCTTGTTCTTCTGAGGTAATAAATTCCAGCAAGGCAGCTTGGCCGTTTTCAGTAGCCTGTTTAGCTCTTAAAAATGCATCTTTTATTTCCTCAGGGTTATCGACTCGTTCACTCCACCCGCCCATGGCCTTAGCCATGTCTGCATAGTCTCCTCCAAGGTCTCTGGTGTTGAATAATTCGTGTGAAGAAGCCATATGAGATGTTTCTATGGCCATCGTAGAATTATTGAGTACTACGGTAAGGATTGGAATTCCACTTCTAGCTGCAGTCTCGAAATCTAATCCAGTCATTCCAAAGGCTGCATCTCCCATGAAATTAACCACAAATTTTTCCGGTGAGGCTAGTTTCGCACCCATGTTCAGGCCTAACCCAGTTCCCAAACCATGAGATTTACCCCATCCAAGATAAGTGCCAGGACCTCCTGACTCATAAAACGGCATAATTTGATCTCTGGGGCTACCTGAGTCATGTGTGACTATATTTTCAGCAGGATTGGTAGCCTTCATGAATTCATTTATCACACGATACGGTGTCATGGGAGATTCTTTGGAAGTTAATTTCTTTTCCCAGCTTTTGCTCCATTCTCTTTTTATTTCTCGGATCTGATCTTCGGGTGACTTTGGAGCTTCCCGAGTGGAAAGGAGATCAGCGCAGGCCTCTATCAACTGTTTTAGGATCAGTTTCGCATCTCCTTGCAAAGCGTCATTTGGCTGATAATAGTTTCCTATGTCAATAGGATCATTGGTTACATGAATAATAGTTTTGCCTTCTGGGATCGTAGTTATCATTCCATGTTTTGTGAGGCTAGTCCCGATTGCTAGGATCGTATCGCTCGTTTTCATGTAGTGGAGCACAGCACCATTCATTACGGTAGAAGAGCTTCCCAAGGACATGGGATGCCGTTCATCAATTGAACCTTTACCTGCCATCGTAGTGGCTATTGGAATATTGGTTAATTCAGCTAACTCTTGCAACTCTTTGGATGCTCCAGAATATAAAACCCCCTGTCCAGCATATAAAAGAGGTGTATTTGACGTAAGAATTTTTTGGGCAACTCTCATAACAGCATCTTCGTCAGCGGAAGAACGGACAGTTATTGCTTTTTGATATTGTGCAACCGATCTTTCATCAATTTCTTTGTCTGCGATATCGATCGGTATCTCCACCATGACTGGTCCTGGACGGCCATTTTTTAATCTATAAAAGGCTCTTCTCATGGTGTCCGTCACGGACTCTATTTCATTTATTTGTTCTACATATTTCGTAACTGTGGAGAAACTGTCAACCGAATTGAAATGCGGAAATATTCTGTCGCGATCTCTCCTGTGCCCTAGAGGCAAAAATAGCATTGGTACTGCATCTGCAAACGCAGTGGCGACACCTGGATACGCATTTTCGGCTCCAGGTCCGTATTGCATTGCGAATACTCCGGGGGGATCGCCGCCTGTAATCCTAGAATAGCCGTCTGCTATGCCTACCCCAACTCTTTCTTGGCGGCAGATAATTGGTTTTATACCGGACTCGGCCGCCGCCTCGATGACTGAGGTGGTTGGAAAAGCACTGAGGTATTTGATACCTTCCTTCTTTAGAATTTCTGAAATGGCATCAATTACTAACATGATTTGTTCTCCCCAAATTAATACATACGGCTAAGGTGAGGCGGAGTATAACATTTATCTTCCTTTACACTTGAATTAGAGTAATCTAGATAACCAAGTTTTATTGTTTCGACATCGTAAAATATCGTTCATCCAATTATATTAGTGAGTTATGGATAGATCAGAGGCTGAGAGTACTTTAAACAAAGTTTCGTTCGATTCCCAATTGCAGGAAGGTTATCAAGGGGTCAGGTTGATCATGAGAGAGATCCTAAGGGGAAAGAACGTTCCAATACGCGATATTTCTAGGTTTACTGGAATACCTGTGCCAGCTGTATCTGCGACTCGCAGAGAGCTAGAGAAAAGGAAGTTTCTTGTAAGAAGTGGAGGAGCTGCTTTGACTGATGCCGGCTTAGAAATTTTGAAATTCATTGGTATAAGTGATCAGGAGATTCCAAGGTTTAAGGCACCTTATGAAATTCCAGATTTAACGCAAGAGCAAATAGTTGAATTTGATGAATTAAGTGAGGGGAGACCGGATCCCGATTATAGTTTGGACCAGTCTCACGCTATTACAAGTACTTGTTTCAGAAGAGTTATGTATTTTCATGAAAATGATGCCATAGAAGGAAGAGATATTGCTGTTTTGGGAGATGATGATCTCACATCATTAGCAATCATGATCTTCTCCATAAGACATGGACTGAAAGTAAGAAGTTTAAATATTTTTGATATTGATCAAAGAATTCTTACTTTTGTTGAATCTATAAGTAAAAAACTGGGGTTTCAGGTGAATTTATATGAAATAGATTTGATAGAGAAACTCCAAGATTTCTATAAAAAGAGATATGACGTAATCATTTCCGACCCGCCCTATACTCTTGAGGGTTTAACTAGGTTTGCGGGAGTGAGTGCGCAAATGGTTAAGGAAGATACGGGAGGAATAGCATTTTTATCTTATCCAAATCTGGGCCCTGTGGATAATTCTTTGTTCTTTCGAAATATTGCGGATCTTGGATTTTCACCGCAAGAACTGATACCTGGATTCAATGAATACGTTGGGGCGCAAATGCATGCTGGGAAAAGTAATATCGGTAGATTTTTTGTCTCGGGCAACGATATGAGTGTTAGTGAGATATATACAGACCGTATTTATACTAGCCAAAGGAATGCCTAATTTTGAAAGCATTACTCAGGGATATTTCAGATACGAACCATCTGATATCGGTGGAGGACATTACTTTATTGAAAGAGATTTTCAATCAACCAAAGAGAGATTCTTGGGCCTATTTTGCTCCCTTCTTAGCTTGTTACAGCTTACCCCCCAAAAGACCCCTTTATTTGATCAAGAATCGCGACTTTTTTTGTTTATTTCAATATTCTGAAAGGATAAATACAGAGCGGGTTGATTTAGTGATTCCTCCATCTATGCTAACAGTTGAAGTAAAGGAGTATCTGCTGAAAATAAAGGACTTTTTACGACAACCTGATATGCGTATTTTATGGATTGATCCCTCTGATATTACTACTCTCAAAGAGCTATTCGGGGAAGATATCGAAATTCAGGAAAAAGAAAATGAATATATATATGATCCCAAAACTGTTTTTGATTTGTCGGGAAAAAGATATAAAGATGCTAGGAAAAGAATTAATAATATAGCCAAGAGGAACCCCATTTTTTTTGAATTAGAAAAAGATGATATTTCAGCTGCATTGGATGTCTTAGATAAATGGAGGTTTGTGCAAGGCAAGAAAAATAAATTCCTATTTGATTGGGGTTATACTCGGGCTGCTCTTAATGCTGTAGGGCAGTTCAATAATCGTGATGTGCAGTCGTGGGGGTTGGAGGTAGATAAAAAATTGGTGGGATTTTCAATGGCAGGTCCTATTAATCAGAATATGGCCTGTTTTTTTGTTGCTAAGACTTTACTGGGAGTAAAAGGGGTTTCCGAATATCTGAGGTGGAGAACCTTTGGGATGCTGCAAAATTATGATTTTGTCAATGATGCCAGCGATCTAGGAATCGAAGGGTTAAAGCAGTACAAAAGAAAATTAAGACCTTATAAAATGATGAATGTATATACGGCGACTATTTAGAGGTTAATCGCCGCATACACTACATTTTTCCTATTGTTTATCTGCCATAGGTGGAGATGTTTTCCTCTTCCTTAGTAATCATCTCCAGAAGGACTGGCTGACCACTGTTGGAGGCTTCAAGAGCTCTCTTCATGGCAGGTCCTATTTCGTCAGGGTTATGGATTCTTTCTCCATGCGCACCTAGGCTTTTAGCCGTGTCTGAATAGATACCGCCTAATTCATTACTCTTCCAATTTTCCGTGGCGTGTGGGAAATGATCATAGTAATGCGTCATTACCCCGTTGTTAAGAACTACTGTAATCGTTCCTAATTTAGATCTGCTTGCTGTCTCTATATCCAGTCCTGCCATTCCAAAAGCGGCGTCTCCCATGACGTTTATAACCACTTTGTCGGGTGCCGCAACCTTGGCTCCTAGTGCTAATCCTAGACCGTATCCCAATTGCGTTGATTTACCCCAACCAATATACGATCGAGGATTTAGTGCCGGCCAAAATGGGACAAGCTGATTTCGAGGATATCCCGAATCATGGGTTACTATTGCATTTCTCGGATCTACGGCTTTCATCATTTCGTTGAAAACACGATATGGACTCATAGGGGTTTCATCTGAATTCAGTCTTGGCCCCCACTCCTTCATAAACTCATCTTTTATTTCGGAAATCTTGTCTCGAACCCCATTTACATCACCTCTTCCATGTTCCCCAAGTTGAGATTTCGCTTCTTCAATTAATTGCTGTATTACTAATTTTGCATCACCTACAGCACCGTATTCCACGCGATAATCTCTGTTAATATCTTCAGCTGTATTAGTAATTTGTGCCTTGGTAGCATCTGCCGGCATCGGGGCTGTGAAATTAGATATGGCAAAACTCGTTCCAATTCCCAGAACAAAGTCCGTATTTTGGAGAAATCTGTCGACCATTAAAGTACCAGTGTTTCCGCCAGTCCCAAGAGCTAGAGCGTGGTCTTCGGGGTATGCACTTTTACCTGCGAGAGTAGTCATAACGGGAACATTAACTAATTCCGCGAATTCTATTAATTCATCTGTTGCTTCTGCGTACAGTGTTCCTTGACCCGCGTTTATAACTGGTGCCTTGGCTTTCAACAAGGCGGTAACGATATCCCTGACATCCTCTTTTGCTGCATATGATTTGTACGATCGGCTCACTTGGTATTCTTCGATGTCAGCTGGTACTTCCGCATGAGCGACGTCACCTGGTAATTCGAGAAGTACGGGACCAGGTCTGCCGTTTCTCAAATGAGTAAATGCCTGGCTGACCATTTCTGGTATACGCTCAATAGCGTTAATGCGGCCTGCCCACTTCGTTATGTGTTGGTAATTTGGAATAGCATCGAAGCCAGGGTGTACACCCACTCTTCTTTCTGTAGATCCTCCAGGTATTAGTAGCATAGGGACATTGTCTGCGTAAGCTTGGGCTACTCCTCCGAATGCATTTTCCGCGCCTGGTCCATGTTGCATTGTGAATACACCAATCTTGTTTCCGTTGTGTATCCTGCTGTAGGCATCAGCCATATTTACGCCTGCCCTTTCTTGCCGACAAAGCACGGGTCTTATTCCTTCTTGGGAGCAGGCCTCAATTAGCGTTTGAGCCGGGAAACAGGAAATCCATTCGGTTCCTTCTTTCTTCAAAAGTTTGGCCATTAATTGGTCACCGTTCATTTAATATCTCCTAAATCTTTTTTCTTTTTGGTTATTGCCTTATAAATTTTTGGATTCTTCTCCCTTCTAATACTTCCCCTACATAAATATCACCTGAAGAATCAACGGCGATGCCATGAGGAGCGATAAAATGACCGGCAGAGGAACTGCTCTCATCCGCCCATCTACTGATCAAGTTTCCTTCTGAATCTAGTATGGAAATTCTGTGCTGCAGTTCTGAAACATAGGCCTCACCGTCTGCTCCAAAGGTTATGTCGGTGGGCTGCAGGAATCCATCCCAGATAAACATAAACTCGCCGTCTTGGTCGGTGAACTGTATTCTATGGTTTTCGCGATCACAAATTGCTAGCAGTCCATCCCGGTTTATTCCGATCCCATGTGGAAGATGGAAATCCATAGGGTTGTCTTTTCCAGCTTCACCCCAAGTGTCCAACAACGCTCCATCTGGGGAGAATTTATGGAACCTACAATTGCCATAGCCGTCAGACACGAAAATGTTACCGTCTTCTGAGACAACTACGCCGGTAGGTAAATTAAAAGGACCCGCCGGATTAGGTACAACCATTAAATCGCCCTCGTAGCCTGTATTCGATGGGACATCATATGTACCCAATGTTAAGAGCAACGTCTCATCTGGACTGTATTTCAAAACTACGTGCGCATCACGGTCGGCAAAATAGAAATTTCCGTCAGGACCGATATGCATACCGTGAGGGTTCGAAAATTTAACGTCCCAGGATTTAACAAAATCTCCATTCTTACTAAATACCATAACCTGATGATCGCTTCTGTTGTAAAGATAGACGTTATCCTTTTTGTCTACTGCTACACCAGCTACTTGGTTGAATTCATAACCATCAGGTAACTTTCCCCAATCTTGGTCAACTTTGTATGTATAGTCCCCACTACCGTACGTCATTGCAAGACCTCCTTTATGTTAGTGATGTCAGGCTTTCATCTCTTTGCGATAAGAACCCATACTTTAGGTTTATATCGAGTATTGGTCAAGAAAACAGTGAGTTATTGTAAGGCTGATTTGGCCGCATTTTCACCAGCTATCTTGCCAAACACAGCCCCTGACATTAAGCCAGACCCTCCTGGGTAGTTGTTATAAAATAAACCTCCAGTGAGTTCTCCGGCTGCAAAGAGACCTGGTATAGGCATGTCTGAGTTGTCTTGCACTTGAGTGTTTGAGTCTATTTTTAGGCCGCCAAATGTAAAAG
>CAYMZR010000079.1:0-10110 GCA_964394975.1 uncultured Dehalococcoidia bacterium
GTCATTGAGGAACGCTAGTGAGCATAAGAGCAAAATCAAGTAATACGGGGATTTCAGTTAAGAAATTGAAACCCATAGCTAATCTCGTTAGAGGGATGAAGGTCGATGAGGCTTTAACGGCTCTGCAATTTATGCAATCACCTGCAGCAGCTCGAGTTGCCAAAACGGTTAAGTCAGCAGCATCAAATGCTGAAAACGAGCTGATGGCAAGAAGTGAAGATTTAAAAATAATAGAAATTTATGCTAATGAGGGCCCAAGGTTAAAAAGGTTTAGGGCACGTGCAAGAGGAAGGGTTGGTCGCATTAACAGAAGAAGTAGCCACATTACTGTGGTAGTAGAAGAGGAGGAACTGTAGTTTGGGACAGAAAATTCACCCCAATGGCTTCAGAGTAGGTGTTACTAGAGACTGGCATGCTACATGGTTTGCTGGTCAAAAAGAGTACGCTTCATTGGTCACTGAGGATATCAACATACGACAAGCGATTGATGGTATGTACGAAGACGCTGGTATTTCAAAAGTAGATATAGAAAGAGATTCCAACGAAGTCGCAGTAACCATTCATACAGCGAGGCCAGGTATTGTGATTGGGAGGGGAGGGCAAAGAGTGGATGAACTAAGAAAACATATAGAGACCCTTACGGGTAACCGGAGAGCTAAGCTCAATGTTAAAGAGGTTCGTCAGGCAGAATTGGATGCATATCTCGTAGCTCGAAATGTTGCAGACCAATTGGAGAGAAGAATTGCTTTTAGAAGAGCTATTCGCCAAGCGGTAATGAGGACGATGCAGGCTGGTGCAGAAGGCATAAAAATCACTTGTTCTGGCAGATTGGCGGGAGCTGATATTGCCAGGGCAGAGAAAGCTATGGAAGGCAGGGTTCCACTTCATACACTTAGGGCTGATATCGATTATGGATTAGCTGAAGCTCAAACAGAATTTGGGGTAATTGGTGTGAAGGTGTGGATTTGCCGAGGGGAAATAATGAACCCTACTATAATTGGAGAAAGTTCTACAGGAACAGAAGAGCTAGCCGCATCGACTGAGGACGAAGAGGATGAAGTGGCACCAATTCAGGTAATGGTGACAGCACAAGAAGATAATCAGCCAACTTCAACAGATCAAAGTGAACCAGAATCGGTAGATGAAGTTGTAGCAGAAGACCAAGGAACAGAGGAAGATGCTTCAACCTAAAAGAGTTAAATATAGAAATCACCACCGCGGTAGACGAAAAGGACTATCTGTTGCGGGTAGCACGCTTAACTTTGGTGAGTTTGGCCTGAAGGCTACTGAAAACGCCTGGGTTACATCGAGACAGATAGAAGCGGCTAGAAGAGCGATGACTAGGTACGCTAGACGGGGTGGAAGAATGTGGATTCGAGTGTTTCCAGACAAGAGTGTAACCGCCAGAGCAGCTGAAACCAGGATGGGTAAAGGTAAAGGGGCTCCGGATCATTGGGTGGCGGTAGTTAAGCCAGGGAAAATTATGTTTGAGATGGCTGGAATACCAGAGGAGACTGCTAAGCATGCACTAACTCTAGCGGCCTCAAAGATGCCTATGGGAACTAGGATAGTTAGTAGAACTAATATCAGGTCCAGAGATTAGTAATTTAGAGGAAGAACAAAAAAATGGTGAGTAAATAATGGCTGAAATTGACGACATAAGGAATATGAATGATCAAGATTTGGTAGAAAATCTCGATTCTACCCAAAAAGACCTTATGAATATGAGGTTTAGGATTGCAACTATGCAACTTAGTGATACTAACTCGGTAAAAAAAACCCAGAGGAAAATCGCTAGGATAATGACAGTCATAAGAGAAAGAGAAATATCAGAGAGATCCTAATGAGTTATGAAAGAAGAAAGGTAAGAGTAGGGCGAGTTGTCAGCGATAAGATGGACAAAACTATTGTCGTTTCTGTTGAGTGGAGCCAACCTCACCGGGTATACAAGAAGAATGTAAAGCGCTGGAATAAGTTCATGGTTCATGATCAGGCTAATTCCTGCAATCTAGGGGATACCGTACGTATTGTAGAAACTAGACCTCTTTCCAAGACCAAAAGATGGAAGGTGGCAGAGATAATACAGAAAGGTGATGTGGCTGAGTTACAACCCGGGGAAATAGCTACTCCTAATATTGAAGATAGTAGCGACGATAGTGAGTAAACCTTAAGGCGATAGCGATGATACAAATTTATACGAGATTAAAAGTTGCCGATAACTCCGGCGCAAGAGAAATTAGTTGCATAGGAGTCCCAGGTGGTTCAGGGAGAAAATATGCTTGGCTGGGCGATGTAATAGTTGCTTCAGTAAAAGATGCGGCTCCTGCCGCTGGAGTCAAAAAAGGAGAAGTTGTAAAAGCTGTGGTGGTTCGAACCGCCAAGACTCATAGGAGAAAAGATGGGTCACATATTAAATTTGACGAGAATGCAGCTGTGATTATTAATGAAGATCGCATGCCCAGAGGAACTCGTATATTTGGACCTGTGGCTCGAGAGTTAAGAGATAAAGATTTTATGAGAATTGTCTCGCTAGCACCAGAGGTCATATAGAAAATGAAAATAAAGAAAAACGATAACGTACTTATCATCAAGGGTAAGGACAAGGGACGACAAGGAGAAGTTCAAAGTGTTCTCGTTAGCAAAAATAAAGTTGTGGTTGAAGGAATCAATCTAGTAAAGCAACATAGAAAAGCTCAAGGTATGAGCGGAGCAGAAATTGTAGAGAAAGAATTGCCTATACCAGCTGCTAATGTGATGCTTATTTGTAGCGGTTGCCAACAACCAACAAGGGTATCAAGTGACAAGATTGGAGATGGATCAAGGGTAAGGACCTGTAAAAATTGCCAAGAGGTTATTGAATAATGGAAGACGATAATAATAAACACTCGGGCGACGCGCCTCGTCTTTTACAAAAAATAAGAGATGAGATTGGCCCCGAAATGATGAAAGAGTTTGGCTATTCAAGCGTAATGCAGATACCGCGGTTGGATAAAGTAGTGGTCAATATAGGTCTCGGTGAAGCTTTGCAAAATGCGAGAGCGATTGAAAATGTCACGGCCGATTTGAGTCGCATAACAGGCCAAAGACCAGTGACTACCAAAGCTAAGAAATCTATAGCAGGGTTCAAGATAAGGGAAGGGATGCCGATCGGAGCAATGGTAACCATTCGGGGACGCCGTATGTACGAATTTGTGGACAGATTATTGAATGCATCTCTGCCTAGGACTAGAGATTTTCAAGGGCTTTCACGGAATTCTTTTGATGGCAGAGGGAATTATTCAATTGGAATAAGAGAACACACCATTTTTCCTGAAATTGATTACAACTCAATCGATCGAATACGTGGTATGCAAATTGTGATAGTAACTTCAGCCGAAAACGATCAGGAAGGAATGAGATTTTTAGAATTGGCAGGAATGCCATTTATTCGAAATTAAAGTAGGAATTTTGTAAGGATATAAAAGTGGCAAAAAAATCATCCGTAGCAAGAAATGAGAAGAGGCGAAGATTAGCAGAGAAATATGCCGAAAAAAGACAGCAGCTCAAAGCCATATTAAAAGATACGAATTCCTCATTGGAGGAACGATCTGAGGCTAGAATGGAAATGTCAAAATTACCTCGAAACTCGAATCCTGTTCGAATAAGAAACCGCTGTCAGGTGACTGGTAGACCACATGGGTACATTCGTTACTTTGGGTTGTCCCGTATAGCATTCAGAGAGATGGCACATGCTGGGGAGTTACCTGGTGTTAAAAAGGCAAGTTGGTAGGTAAGAAATATGTCAGTAACAGATCCCATATCAGATATGCTCACAAGAATTCGGAATGCAAACATGGTCGGACATGAGTCTGTTGAAGTACCGAGTTCAAAGCTAAAAGTAGAAATTGCCGAAATTTTGCGAAAAGAAGGCTTTCTTGAAGGTTATGAATTAGAGGACGAAGGGAAAGTTGGTGCCAAAATACGATTGAACCTCCATTATTGGAAAAAAGGGGAACCTGCAATCACCGGCCTTCAAAGAATAAGTAAACCAGGTCTTCGCAGATACTCAAGTAATACGGACCTCCCAATCGTATATGGGAATCGAGGAATCGCAGTTGTATCAACCAACAAGGGAATCATGACTGGTTTTGAAGCCAAGAAAAACGGAGTTGGTGGAGAGGTTTTGTTCTACGTCTGGTAGGGAGAAGTTTATGTCAAGAATTGGAAACCAAATAATAAATGTACCGTCGGGCGTTGAGGTTGCTATTGAAGGAACTGAAGTTACTGTCAAGGGACCGAAGGGTAGTTTGATTCAGAATTTTCACGAAGACATGACTGTTACCCTGGATGGCAACGCTATTAAAGTTTCTAGGCCTAGCGATGAAAGTGAACACAAGGCTTTTCATGGTTTGACCAGAAGCTTGTTGGCTAACATGGTGACAGGTGTGAGCGAAGGATTTACGAAGGAATTAGAATTAGTAGGTGTTGGATATAGGGTTCAACAAAAGGGCAAAGGAATAACTCTGAATGTAATGCTGAGCCATTCTGTAGAAATTCAACCGGCTGAAGGCGCCGAGCTGGAAGTGGATGGGAATAACTACATAAAGGTCACAGGAATCGATAAGCAGGTGGTCGGTCAGCTAGCATCAACAATTCGTAGGGTTAGGCCTCCAAATATATATACCGGAAAAGGAATTCGGTATGCCGATGAGGTTGTAAGACTAAAGCCGGGAAAGAGCGCGAGGAGAGCATAGTTTATGTCAGCTTCCAATGGAAAAGCCAGACGAATAGTTCGTCATAATCGATTAAGGTCAAAAATCTCCGGCACCCCTCAAAGGCCGAGATTAGCCGTATATCGAAGTATTTCGCATATATATGCCCAGTTAATTGATGATGTTGAAGGTAATACCATTGCATCAGCTTCCTCACTGGAAACCGAGCTAAGAAGTCAGGGGAAAGAACCAGGGAAAATATCTATATCCAAAGTCGTTGGTGAGTCAATTGGTAAAAAAGCTAAAGATAAGGGAATTACTGAGATAGTGTTCGATCGGGGTGGATATAAATATCATGGAAGGGTTAAGGCGGTTGCCGATGGAGCGAGAGAAATGGGATTGAAATTTTAGCAAGGAATACATACAAATTAACCACTTCTAGGTGTTATATAGATGCAGGAAAAACAAGACAGAAGAAGAAATAACGAAAGGGAAGAAGACTCTCCTATCACTGAGAGAACTGTTCGAATTAACAGGGTTTCTAAAGTCGTGAAAGGTGGACGACACCTGAGTTTTAGTGCCTTGGTTGTGGTTGGCGATGGTGAAGGACGTGTTGGTATCGGCATGGGCAAAGCTTCAGCCGTCCCAGACGCTATTACGAAAGGCTCCACCTATGCACAGAAAAACATGGTGGATATTCCACTAAAAGGGGACACTATCGCTCATGATGTAACAGCTAAATTCGGGGGTAGCATGGTAATGCTAAAGCCAGCTCCACCAGGTACGGGTGTTATAGCAGGCGAATCGGTTAGGGCCGTAGTTGAATTAGCCGGGGTGAAGGACATTGTCACTAAAGTGAGAAGGAGTACTAATCCCACAAACGTGGTCAAAGCTACTCTCAAGGGACTTCAGATGCTAAAGGATCCCGATGTAGAGATATCGCGTAGGCGGGAATACGCTCAGCGGAATGAACTATTGCAAACTGAACTGGCTGCTGCTGAAGAAGAAGCTGAATAGAGGATATAAAAATGGGAAAAATCTCCATTACATGGAAGAAAAGTACAATTGGTTATTCTCAAAAACAGAGAAGAATAATAGAGAGTTTGGGTTTAAGAAAGCTAAATCACACAGTGGTTCACGAAGATACAGATTCAATTATTGGAATGTTAAAAAAGGTAGGCCACTTGGTAGAGGTCACAGAAGCCAAATAACAACGTATTGGTAAATCAGGTACTTACACAAATGACTATGCAAAATCACACACTCAGCACAGACGGATCTAAAACTAGAAAACGCAAGCGAATCGGTAGAGGTGATGCTAGTGGAAATGGGAGTTTTTCTGGGAAAGGGATGAAGGGACAAAAATCTAGAAGCGGAGGCGGGGTTAGACCTGGGTTTGAAGGTGGCCAGCTGCCGTTGATAAAGAGATTACCTTCACTAAGAGGGTTCACCAATATTTTTAAAACTCAGTACCATGCGGTGAATTTAGATACCATACTAAAAGTTTATCCGGATGGGGGTGAAGTTTCTCTGGAAACTTTGGTCGAAAAAAGGGTCTTGAAAGACCACAAATTGCCCTTAAAAGTTCTAGGTAGAGGCGAAATAAATGTAAATTTGACGGTGTCTGCCCACAAATTTACCAAATCTGCCAAAGAAAAAATTGAGACTGCAGGCGGGACAATACAGGTAATAAAATAGATGGTTCGTCAATCGCAATCCTCTCGGTCGGATCAGTTATCTCGACCGCAACTAATCCAGTCGATGCTGGACGCAATGAAGGTACCAGATCTCCGAGACAAGATACTGTTTACTTTTGCTATGCTTTTGATATTTCGATTTGTGGCTCATGTTCCGGTGCCAGGGGTGGATACCCAAGCCCTCTCTCAGGCGTTTCGAGATCAAGCATTACTAGGTTTTTTAGATCTATTTAGTGGAGGAGCCTTAGCTAATTTAAGTGTAGCTGCACTGGGAGTGTATCCGTATATCACCGCGTCAATAGTTATGCAGATACTTACGCCGGTAATGCCAGGCCTCAAAGAACTATCCCAAGAAGGGGAGTTTGGTCGTCAAAAGATTAATCAATACACGCATTACTTGACGGTTCCTATTGCCTTTATGCAAGGTTGGGGACAATTGACACTTCTCAGATCGTCCGGAGTACTTCCAGGAGTCGACTTTGGACTTAATTTACATACCTTCGCGATGATGTTATCTCTTGTGGCAGGTACTATGTTTTTGGTTTGGTTGGGGGAATTAATTACTGAAAGAGGTTTGGGAAATGGAATTTCATTAATTATTTTTGGAGGTATCGTTGCAGGACTTCCGCAAATGTTAGGAAGGGGATTCCTTGAAAATGATTATGTTTCGACACTAATAATGCTTGGAGTGATTGGGTTCGCATTGATATACATAATTGTATTTTTTAATGAGGCTCAACGAAGAGTGCCGGTTCAATATGGTAGAAGTGTGTTTAGGGGCGGGAGGATGCAGCGTCAAAGCGGATCTTCCTTCTTGCCGATAAGGGTTAATACCGCTGGAATGATTCCTTTAATATTTGCCTTTTCAATAATAATTTTACCCGGTACCATAGCGAGTTATTTCAACGATCCGTTAAGTGATGGGTTTTTAAATTCGATCGCTTCTTTTTTCGCAAGTACACTCGATCCTTCCAATCTCCCTTATTGGATAGCTGTTTTTGTCCTGGTGGTAATGTTCACATTTTTTTATACCTTGGTAATATTCCAACAGCAGAATTTAGCTGATACTTTGCAAAGAAACGGAGGGTTTATACCGGGTATCCGACCAGGTCTGCCGACTCAAGAATACCTGAACAGGGTAATTATAAGAATTACCTGGGGTGGGGCCTTATTCTTAGGTGGTATTGCGATAGTTCCGTATTTCGTTTCTGAGCTCACCGGGATTCAGGCCCTGACACTGAGTAGTACCAGTTTGCTCATAATGGTGGGAGTAGCTCTTGATACCATGAGACAACTGGAATCCCAGTTGTTAATGAGAAATTATGAGGGCTTCCTATAGGACCACTATGGTTTACTTGAAAGGTAATTAGGCATGAAAATAATTCTCATGGGGCCACCAGGTTCAGGCAAAGGTACCCAAGCGTCATATATAGCTTCATTTGCCGGAGTAAACAGCGTCTCGTCTGGAGATTTGTTTAGAGATAATTTGGCTCGTGATACTGAATTGGGAAGATCGGCTAAAACCTATATGGATCAAGGTAAATATGTGCCGGACGATGTGACTATCGGCATGGTTATGGCCTGGATTGAGGCTCCTGCAAACAAGAAAGGATTTGTATTAGATGGGTTTCCTCGAACTTTGCTGCAGGCGGAAGCGCTAGATGATCGCCTTAGTGAGTTGGGTGGCATCGATAAAGTTATTCTATTTAATGTGCCTGAGACAGAGCTGGTGAAAAGATTATCTGGCAGGATTCTTTGTAGAAAATGTCAGACGCCATTTCACAAGGAATTTTTCCCTCCTAAAAATGACGGAGAGTGTGATAAATGTGGTGGTGAGTTGTTCCAAAGGGATGATGACACAGAAGTAGTCGTAAGGAAAAGATTAAAGGTGTATGAGGAACAAACAAACCCGGTAGTGAACTGGTATAGGGAAACTAGCAATATAGTAGAAATAGACGGATCACAGGGAATAAGAGATGTTGAAGCCGTGCTTAATGAGGCTTTGAGATGATTACTCCTATTTGTTCGTTGTATAATTGTGGTTCAGCTTTTTTGCCGAAGGCTCAAGTCAGTTAAATTATGGCAACAGGAAACCAGAATACTGAAGGAATTACTGTTAAGTCAAAACGGGAACTTGATCTGATGAGAGAGGCAGGGAGCATTATAGCGGAGGCTAAAGCCGCGGTGAAAGAAGCTTTGGCCCCGGGTGTGACGAGTTTAGAAATGGACGCTTTAGCGGAGGAGATAATAAAAAAAAGGGGTGCTATTCCTTCATTTAAGGGATATCAACCAGCCCCTCATATGCCACCATTTCCAGCTACGATTTGTTTCTCGTTTAACGAAGAAATTGTGCATGGGATTCCGACTGGTAGGAAGATGCAAATGGGAGACATAGTCAGTATAGATTTCGGTGCTATCGTAGAAGGTTACCATGGTGATAGTGCTTTCACAGCTGGTGTAGGAACCATATCAGATAGTGCTCAAAAATTAATTGACGTCACTGCTGAATCACTAGATGAGGGAATCAAAAAGACTGTGATTGGGAATCGGCTCACTGATATTTCCAATGCTGTACAGCTTTATGCTGAATCTGAAGGGTTTGCTGTAGTAAGGGAGTATGTAGGCCATGGCATTGGTAGGGCCCTTCATGAAGAGCCGCAGATTCCCAATTATGGTACCCCGGGCAGAGGTCCGATTTTGAGGGAAGGAATGGTTTTCGCGATAGAACCTATGCTGAATATGGGTACTTGGAAAACTAAGATTATGCCTGATGGTTGGACAATCGTGACAGAGGATGGGAAATTATCGGCTCATTCAGAACACACGGTTGCGATAACCTCTAAAGGTCCTGAGGTTTTGACATGAATTGGGAATTGAATTAATAACAGGAGTTTTATGACAAAAAAGGAGAAGGAGTCGATAGAAGTCGAAGGCACCGTCCTAGAGGCATTGCCTAATGCTTCTTTTAAGGTGGAACTTGCAAACGGGCATGAGGTTTTGGCTTATATATCAGGGAAACTGAGAGTCAATTATATCCGAGTCCTGCCTGGAGACAGAGTATTGGTAGATTTATCTCCTTATGATTTAACGAGAGGCAGAATCACGTATCGATTCAGATAGTCAACAATGGATTTTATAAAATTTGTAATCAGTCGAATCGGAGTAAGTTATGAAAGTTAGCGCTTCTGTAAAAGTTAGGTGCGCTAAGTGCCGGGTTATTCGCCGTAAGCGTAAGGTAATGATCATTTGCGAGAACCCGAAACACAAGCAAAGACAAGGATAAGGGGTAATAGATGGCTATAGTTGCAGGTGTAAATATTCCGGATGCTAAAAGAGTTGAGACAGCTCTGACTAGTATCTATGGGATTGGACCGTCAGTCGCATTGGATATAATAAATAGAGTTGGCATTATTGATAACCCTCGCGTAAAAGACCTCTCAGATGAAGATTTGAATAGGATCAGAGAAATTATAGATAAAGAACGTTTGGTAGAAGGGGATTTGAGGCGGGATGTTAATCAAAATATACGTCGGTTAATTGATATAGGTTGTTATCGTGGCACTCGACACAGACGTGGGTTACCTGCCAGAGGTCAAAGAACTAAAACAAATGCTAGAGCAAAAAGAGGTCGTAAGATGGCTGTCTCTAGAAAACACAGTACTACTAGGTAATCTAAGGAGTTGAATAATGGCTAGACGGCCAAGAACAAGAAGAAGGGATAG
>CAYMZR010000080.1:0-9877 GCA_964394975.1 uncultured Dehalococcoidia bacterium
TTCGAAATTCTTCATAAATAACGGAATATTCATCAGATAATTCCTCAGAGGTCTTACCAGAAAAGACTCCCGCATCATTTTCTACTAAATCAGAAATCTTATGAATAACACTTCCTGGGAGCGATATTTCGGCAGTTTTATGGGCTCTTGTTAGTGGGCTTGAATAGACATGCGTAGGATCAAGGTTCTCATCGATAAACCTTTTTTGCAGCCTTTGGCTTTGCTCTACACCGACCTCCGAAAGGTCAAAATCCATCTTCCCTTGCCATCGCCCTTCGGCATTAGCTACTGATTGCGCATGCCGGATTAAAATTAGCCTCATTCCTTTGCACCTACGGAAGCCTGACTTTTTTTCAATTGCCGATAACTATTTCCGGGCCTATCAACCCACCCCCCTACAACAACCAAAATAGCAGCAAGAATCATCAAACCAGTGGATAGCTGAAACGCCCTAGCCATTGCCGACGCGTAGGCTGTTCGCAAACCAATGTCTTTAAGCTTCTCAGGGTCCGACAAATCCGCTTCGTACCCTAATCCAGCCATCACAGATACCACAATGGCAGTAGGTATTGCTATTCCGACAATGTGCGCCCCATTCCTGGTTAAATTTAAAAATGCAGACACAATGCCATAATGTTGCCTACCCGCACTTCCCATAATTGCACTGGTATTAGGTGCCATAAAGATACTCATACCCATACCAGATAGCCCTGAGGCGACAGCTACTAGGGCCAAAGGGGAAGTTAGACTTATTTCCGAAAACAAATACATAGCCACAGAACAACAAATCATTCCGATAGCAGACGGACCGGTTGTCCCAATTCGATCAGCCACTCGGCCGCTTATCGGACCGAATATTGCCATTAAGATTGGCCCGGGAAGCAAATAGAGCGCCGCTGATGCCGTCGTCAGTCCCAACCCAGATACAAGGAAAAAAGGCATTAGGAAAAATGTGCTTGAGCTGGCAGTAAAAGAGATAAATCTTGACGAAGAACCTAAAGAAAATGACAGAGATTTGAATAGCCCCAGTGGCAACATCGGATTTTGTGCAGTTTTTTCTCTAAATAGAAATCCAACAAAAAATAATACGGAACCCACCGTCCCCAAAACAATGAATGGGGATGACAGGGACACTTTATTGATGAATGTTATAGCCAGCATCAAAGTCAATAAAAATGAAGCCGATAGAAAGGTTCCTGCCCAATCAAAATTCTTTATAGAATCCTCTTTTGATGAACTATTTTTTTTATCTGGCATTAAAATTTGCATCGCAATGAACATCGCAAAAATACTGGACACAGCTATGAAAATAAAAATGGCGCGCCAGCCAAAATAACTATCAATTCCACCTCCCAGTATGGGTCCCCCTATGGCTCCCAGCCCAACTATGGTCATATGCAAGCCAAGCGCTTTTCCCCTCTCCTCATCTGGAAAAGAGCCAGCAATCATAGCCATGCCATTGGCCTGCAAGGCCGAGGCTCCAATGCCCATAAAAATTTTCCCTACGATCACCATCCAAAATTCTTGAGAAAACCCAGTGAGAGCAGTTGCACAAGCAAAAACTAGCAACCCCCAAACCCAAATTTTTTTCCGACCCAATGAATCTGCAATAGCGCCCGCAGGCATCATCAACGCACTCACACTCAACATGTAAGCAATGGCCATCCACTGTGCAGTGGGAATATCCGCACCAAAATGCTCTGCAATACTTGGAACAACTATAGATGTGGCGGATTGTTCAACTATAGATACAAAAGTACCTATGGCAACAGCACCATAAACCCACCATCTATATGATGGTTTATCTTGAATCTTACTTGACAGGGATAACATCAATATTCTCTTATGATCCTATCCCTTCAATGTGAATCTCTCCGCTATCATCCGCAAAAAATAAGCTTTGGAAATCGTATCCTCTACGCTCAAGCTCTTCACTACCACCTGCCCTTCGATCCATGATGGACAATACTTTGACAACCTCACACCCTTCGTCTTCTACTGCTTCTATCGCGTGAAATAGACTACCCCCGGTTGTGCAGGTGTCATCAACCACGGCAACCTTTTGGCCTCTAAAAAAATGCCCCTCGATATTTCTCCCACCACCATGAATTTTCTTTTCTTTCCTGACAATGAGGGCAGGAACAGGTCTTCCTTCGATATAGCTCATAGTGCTAACGGAAGACACAATTGGATCTGCACCTAAAGTTGGGCCCGCCAAGGCCTCTACTTTGGACTCATATAAAATGGGCAACAAGCATTTAGCTGTCAAGAATGAACCTTCAGGATCAAGCGTTAATAGGCGGCCATCAAAGTAGTAGTTACTTTTAATTCCTGATGACAGAGTGAAATCGCCAAACAATAGCGCCTTTTTTTCCTTAGCCACTGCCAATAATCTTTCTATGTCACGCATTTGAAAACTTGCACCTGCCCTGTAACTGTTCAAACCAACAAATGATATAGCTTTTTCCTCCGAATGTATTCATATACTGTCCGAGGAAGCATATCCTCTACATCAGCACCTTTTTGTATAAGTTCTCTAATCTCACTTGATGAAATTGGAGGCGAGTTGGCTTCAATAATTTTTATTGAGTATTTTTCTTTTCTTGCAAGGTATGCCTCTGAACTTTCGATTTTAGTTCCTAGCCGGGTTAACCCGACTACTTCGCATTCAGAGTGAAGTGCATTGGGATCATCCCAATTATCCATTTCGATAATTGAATCTGTACCGAGAAGGACAACTACGGTGTGGCCATCTCTTTTGAAATGCCTTACTGAATCCACTGTGTAGGAAGGGCCGGGGCGAAGGATTTCAATATTTGAAACATCTAAGAGAGGAAATTCTTCCGTTGCCAAAGACACCATGTTATATCTATCTAATTTTGAGGCTGCTAATTTGCTCCGTTTCAGATATGGATCCCCTGCGGGAATCATTATTACCTTATCTAGTTTAAGTGTCCGCTGTGCGGTATTAGCAGCTTGAATATGTCCTTTGTGTATGGGGTCGAAAGTACCACCGAATAGCCCAACCAACACCGCGAACTCCTAATTGTAATATATGCTTTGTCTTTATTTAATACTTGGGATAAAAGGATACAGGATACGGACTTAAATTCCTGATACCCTAAATCAAATTATAGATTAAGGAATTTTGCTTCATGAAGTATGACTATTTAGTTGTTGGTGCAGGTTCCGCTGGTGCGATTCTAGCGACACGTCTCTCAGAAAACCCTCACACCTCTGTGCTCCTTCTTGAGGGGGGGCCTGACTATCCAAAATTTGAAAATCTACCAGACGATGTCAAATATGGATACGCAACAGGAACAGATTTGGCCGTTGGTGACGAACACGATTGGGGTTATACAGGTAGTGTAAATAGCTTAGATGAAATTCCAGATCGCATGATACGGCTCCCTAGAGGCAAACTGACTGGCGGCACAAGTTCAATAAACGGGCAAATATTTCTACGCGGCCTGACCTACGACTTTGGTGATTGGTCAAAAATGGGTTTAACCAATTGGAATTACCAAAAGGTATTGCCCTATTTCAGAAAACTGGAAACAGATTTAGATTTTGGAGGCGACTTTCACGGAAAACAGGGTCCAATAGTAGCTCGTAGATTTCCAAAAAGTACTTGGACCGCCCCCCAAAGAGGTTTTTACCAAGCCTGTCTAGAGAAGAATTATGATGAAACAGAGGATTTTAATCTACCAGACGCGACCGGAGTAGGTGCCTTCCCTTGTAACAATCCAAACGGGATTCGTATAAGTACGTCTCTGGGATATCTCTCCGAATCAAGGCATCGCATGAATTTGACTCTGCGCCCAAATTGCACTGTCACAAAATTAATTATGGCAAAGAACAAGATCACAGGTGTTGAGGTTGAAAGCGGTCGTGATATTTTTCAGGTTGAAGCAGAAAACATCATTCTATCCGCAGGAAGTTTAGCAAATCCCAAAATACTAATGACATCAGGAATAGGTCCGGTGGAAAATTTAGAATTATGTGGAATTAAACCTTTGGTAAACCTAAAAGGAGTTGGGAGAAACCTTCAGGATCATCCTCAAAACTTTGTCCATGCAAAAGTGAAAAATCTAGAATCTCTGGACACAACTTCACCACGATTACAGGTTGCTTTGAGGTATTCCTCAAAAAACTCACCTTTCACAGACGATATGATGATGTGGATGGGATCGTATGCGATAAATGGGGACTACAGAGATATTTTGTCGTCTGGTACTTCAGACAACAAACTTCAAGCTGAAGTAACCGGCATACAAATTACGATTTCTCTTTACCTAGCCACGAGTAGAGGGTCAGTAACTCTTAACCCAGCAAATCCAAGCGGCAACCCGATTGTTAATTTAAATCTACTCCACACTGAAAGCGACGTTTCTAGAATGGCTGAAGGAATCGAAATAGCTTCTGAAATCATCGAAAGCCCTTCTTTGAAAAATATAGTGGCCGAACGTACAAGCCCCCCTGATGGTATTTTCAATAACATGCCCCAGTTTCACAAATGGCTCCGTTCGTCGACAACCACAGGAAATCATTTGACTAGTACATGTGCAATGGGAGCTGATACCAACAAATTTGCCGTCGTCGATCATACCTGTCGGGTGTTTGGACTTGATAATCTGTATATAGCTGACGCCTCCGTAATGCCCGAGACTGTTAGAGCAAACACTAATGTGACAACTATGATGATCGGAGAGAGGTTGGCCGACTTTCTAAAGAACAGAAACTAGGATGAAAGGAACCGGTGCAATTTGAAATTTTTCTGCTATTCTGTACCTCACTTTCTGTCTGAAGGTAAATATTTAAGGTATGTTTGGAGCAGCGCACATGGTTAGCACTAAAACCAACACAGAAATTAGCTTAATGGCCCATTTAATGAGAAGAGCCGGATTTGGAGCTTCCCGGGCGGAACTGGAAGACAGATGTAAAAAAGGCTATACACAAACAGTTGAAGAATTATTAAATCCTTCGAATCAAACTCCTGTAGACATCTACGAATTCTTGAGGTACTACCCTATGTGGTGGAAGCCAGGAACAATGGGGGGTCTGGGTCAGGCACCATGGGTTTGGACAATGATAAATACAGAATCACCGCTCCAAGAAAAATTGTGTATTTTCTACCACAATATATTTGCAACGGGAGTAGCAAAAGTTGACCACTATGACGAAATACAAGACATGATAGATATGTTTAGAGAAAAGGGTCTTGGTAACTACAAAGATATCTTGCTTGAGGTAGCCAAAAGCCCTGCGATGATTTATTGGCTAGACAATAACGAAAACCACGCAGACTCTATCAATGAAAATTGGGGCCGGGAACTACTTGAACTCTTTACGATGGGAGTGGGTAATTACACCGAAGAGGATGTACAAGAGTGTTCAAGAGCGTTCACGGGTTGGACTTTAGAACACAAATTGCCCAGGTTCCATATGGGCAGGTGGGACTGGGAATTCAAATTTGTGGAAGATGATCATGATTTTGGAGAGAAGGAATTTCTTGGACACAAAGGAAATTTCGATGGAGAAGAAGTAATTGACATCATTCTTTCGAACCCAGCGACGGCAAATTTTATAGCCAGACACTTATACAATTTTTTTGTGGAAGATGAACCACAGGTACCTGCCTGGTCTGTTGTCCCGCCAAACAATCCAGACGCAGTAAAGTTCTTAGCCAAGGAGTTGATGGACAGCGACTATCATATGGAAACTGTTCTTCGAAAATTATTTAACAGTGCCTTTTTCAAAGAGGCTCAATTTTCTAGAGTGAAAAATCCTACTGAAGTTGTTGTGAGTACGCTTAGATTGGTGGGAGGTAGCGGTCTCCCAGCACCAGATATCTTGGACTGGACAGGCCAAATCGTTTACATGGGCCAGGATCTTTTGAACCCTCCAAGTGTAGAGGGGTGGCATTCTGGAATCGAATGGATTAACAGTGGCACCCTTATGAAACGTACAAATTTTATGTCGGAAATGATAAGCGACTATTCCCGCCCCGGCGTCAAAAGCATAATTGACCAAGTCAGTGGAGTGGCCTCCAAACCCAAAGAGGTGGTAGCCGCCTGTCTTGATATTATGGGACCCTTAGAAATAGCTGAAAAAACCCGCACTGAACTTTTGGAGCATGTTTCTTCTCAAGGTGACTTCGACTGGCAATCAAGCGGAGTCACAAGAGCTTTAGAGTTACTACAACTTATTGTGGCCACCAGGGAATATCAATTTGCTTAATTAATATGGACTTAATAAGACCAAAATAACACGGAGAATACATATCATGAGTGAGCCTACATCGAAAGACCCCGTGATAGTTGTGGTTCAACTATCAGGTGGCAATGATTACATGAACACTGTAGTTCCACATAGCAATTCTTTGTATCGTGACTATAGGCCTTCTGTAAACATAGCCGAATCCGACGTAATAGAGCTTACATCTGATATCGGTTTCCACCCAGCAATGGCACCTTTGGCTGACATGTACAAAGAAGGCAATGTTGCCGTAATCCATGGTGTTGGTTATGAAAATTCTCCACGGTCGCATTTCAGATCCATGGATATTTGGCACACTTGTGAGCCAGAAACTCTTGGAACAGAAGGCTGGCTAGGGCGGGCAGTCAAGCAGATCGACCCCAACAAGGAAAATGTCGTAACTGCTGTGAGCATGGGCCCCTCATTGTACCGAGCTCTAGTAGCTCCTGATGTACCCGTAGCCACGGTGGAAAATCTAGATAATTACGGCCTTTTGACCGATATTTCGCCGGAACAAAAAAGAGATCGTGTTCTTGATAGATACAAAAAAATGTATTCACCTATGATTGGTTCTGGTCCAGTCATGGAATTTCTCGGCCAAACTGGACTTGATGCAATGAAAGGCGCCGACATTTTAAACGTGGCACCCAATATGTATTCTTCAACTATAGAATACTCAGACACATCAATAGCAAAGAAACTTAAGGGTATCGCTCAAATACATTTAGCCAATCTCGGTACCAGGATTTTTTACTGTGACCTTGGAAGTTTTGATACCCATGCAGACCAACTTTCAACACACAACAAGCTTTGGTCCTCAGCATCCGCAGCCATTAGGGATTTCTTTGATGACCTAGAGCAACATGGTGCAGCAGATAATGTCACGATGTTTTTGTTCTCAGAATTTGGAAGAAGAGTATATGACAACGGCGCAGGAACGGATCACGGGGCGGGCGGGCTATGTCTAGCAATTGGGAAAAACGTTAAGGGTGGAGAATATGGTCAATATCCGTCCATGAAGGAAGGGGATTTGGACCAAGGCGATTTAGTACCCGACATGGACTTTCGTAGTGTGTACACAACGCTAGCCGAAGACTGGATGCGACTAGATCCTGTCCCAATCGTCGGAGGAAATTTCGAAAAGCCAAGATTTATAGGCGCTTCAAACTGAAACTAATTGGGTGAGAACTTTATAAAATGCTAACTACATCCGCAAAGGGTAGAGCTTTTGACTACAACAGGGTCGTGGGCGGTCGGGCCTTTAGAGGAATAATTTACGCCACTCAGGGTTCAGATGATGACTTGTATGTTGTATTACGAGATACCTATGGCTCAGATATACTGAAACTGACTGTTGGCTGCTCAATAGATGATGAAGAAATTTCCTTTTCATTCAGAGAAGTAAACGAACAAATTTTTGATGGTTCCTGGCCAAGTTGTGCTGTTTTCAATGGGGAAACCCTTTTGGTTACTGATGAGTTCAAAAATGTCATAAATATGTTCAATTCAGACGGGGAACTTATTAGAACTATAGGGGGTTCAGGCAATGGACCAATGGAATTTTCCCGGCCTTCCGGAATAGGCGTAGATTCCAATTTGAATGTTTATGTGGCTGACACACTCAATCATAGGGTCCAAAAGTTTTCATCAGATGGTGCCTTTATAAAAGCGTGGGGAAATTTTGGTGGTGGTGAGGGGTTCATGAAAGCTCCTTGGGGCATTTGTGTGGACCATAACGATTTCGTTTACGTAGCAGACCACAAGAATCATAGGGTTCAAAAATTTGATCGAGATGGCAATTTTCTGATGTCTCTAGGTGAATTTGGATCCTCTGCGAATTCATTGAATCACCCTGCAGATGTATCCGTAGACGAATCTGGTGACATTTACGTTGCCGATTGGGTGAATAACAGAGTACAAATTTACGATCCTGACGGATCCCACGTCGCAAGTTTGAATGGTTCAGCCGTAGAACTCTCAAAATGGCAGAAGCAGTATGTAAACGCCAGCCCTGACGTATACAAAGCCAGGCGGAGGGTGGCAAGTTTGGAACCTGAGACTTTTTTTGCTCTACCAACTTGCGTTAATTTCGACGATTCTAAATCCAGACTACTAGCTGTAGATTCACAAAGATGGCGAATCCAAATATACGACAAAATTAATAATTACAGCGATCCGCAATTTAACATTTAAAACAAATAGTTCGGTTTTTCTTATTACTGATATTGGATCACCATATATATATTATTCCCAATGTTAATATTTATGTAACAATTATCAATATATATGTTCTTTCATTGACGTTCATAATATAATGGTGTTTGTGTATTATGGACAGTTTCGTTCGTAAAGTTAAAATGAAATATTGTGTGGAGGTTACTCATGCGCAAGAACGGGTTTATGTTTTTGTTGGTTAGTGCCATTACGGCCCTGATGCTAACTGCTGCAATTGGCTGTAGTTCTTCAGAAGAAGAAGCGGCTCCGGCAGCAGCTCCAGCAGCTTCAGCAGCGGCTCCGGCAGCAGCTCCAGCTCCAGCTACTCAGCCTGCCCCAGCAGCAAAAACAAAAAATGTCTTTGGCCGTGAAATGCCAAGTGACGCTGCCCCTATGGCAGATCAGTTCATAAAAGTGAACTATGAAAAAGAAGGTGAAGCTCTAGAGTTTCCCGTTAGTGTTTACAACTCAGCTGCAGGAGGAATCCAGAGTGGATTCAGCCTAGCTCTGTTAAGCACAGACCTTTCAACCGTGCCAGGAGGCGCTACCAGTTGGTCCTCCTCAGATGACATGAAAACGTGGACATTTAACATTGATCCAGACCTCACTTGGAGTGACGGTGTTCCCGTGACAGCTCATGACTATGTATATACATGGCAGTACTATGCGGACCCAGAACACGGTTATGACTTTACCTGGTACTTCGGTATGCTGGAAGTCGAAAACTACGGAGCCGTCGAAGCAGGTGAAAAGCCCCTGGACTCTCTTGGAGTCTCGGCCTCAGACGACCACACTCTCGTATTTCAATTGGATACCCCGGCGCCATATGTTCCAGGGTTTATGATGTACGGTTCTCCTTTAGCAAAACATGCAGCTGAAAAACATGGTCAATATTATTCAAATGACCCAGCTACTACCTTGTCTAGCACCCCTTGGATCCTTAAAGAATGGATTCCAAACCAGCACGCAGAATTTGAAGCTAACGTTAATTACACAGGCAAACTATTGCCTTATATTGAAAGCTACAAAGCTGTTTACGGAGAACGTAAATTTGATGCTTATCTTGCAGGAGAAGTTGACACCATTAACGGGCCATTTACTCCAGCAGACCAAGAGTACCTGATGAATGACGACGGGCTCATGAAAGAAAGAGGGCTTTCGCCAGGTGACTTCAGAACTCACTATTTGTTCTTCGATTTTCAAAGCGAGCCATTCAATGACGTGAAAGTCAGGCAAGCTTTTGCAAAGGCTATCGACAGGGATGCCATTATTAAAAACATCGTAGGAGAGGCAGCCGGTGAGCCCAGATATGGTGTTTTGATTCCTGGGTTCCCAGATGCAGCCGGACCCGACAAATTGAAGCAGTACCAAGGCCTTGATGTTGCTGCAGCCCAGAAACTAATGG
>CAYMZR010000081.1:0-9876 GCA_964394975.1 uncultured Dehalococcoidia bacterium
CAATCAAGCGATTTCTACTGACCTTCAGGTCTAAAAGCACAGATTTAGATAAAACGTCGCCCTGATGTGCTTCCATAACAAAGCTGGCAAAATGAAGCGGAGTCGGAAATTTTCTGTCAATCTCTTTTTGAAGTTCGTAAACTTCCCCGGGTGGGTTGGAAGAAGCTTGTTCCTCAGGTGCCAACAGAAACAAAGGGGAAATTAGGACTAAGGTAACCAAAGCAACAATTGATAAAATCGAGTAAGGTCTATTTACCAAAAATACAGCTATTGATTTATTCAAATTCAATTAACTAAAAATCCTTGAAACCCTAAAGTAGCAGCATTTGAGCAAAATTCTAATTTCAATATTTACATAACTCACCTGAAAAATGATAGAGGGTCTTATAATTTAAACTTCCAAACCGGGAGATGTTTTATTGATGAAAATAGTCTTTATGGGAACACCAGCTATAGCTATACCTGTTCTTGAGCAGATTGCAGATGCAGCTTATGGTCACGAAATTTTATCGGTATATACCCAACCAGACAGAGCAGCAGGCAGAGGTAGAAAAATCACAACAACCCCTGTAAAAGAATATGCTATCTCTAAAAGCTACAAGGTACTACAACCTCAGAATTTTAAAGATCCTTCTAACATATCGATTTTGAAGGGATTCAACGCCGACATAGCTATTGTCGCAGCATACGGAATAATGTTACCCACCCAGGCTCTGAATCTATTTCGCCACGGCTGTATTAACCTTCATCCTTCACTCCTGCCCAAATACAGAGGTCCTTCACCTGTAGCTTCAGCTATTCTTGCAGGAGAAGGAATTACAGGTACCACAATTATCAAGCTCGACTCAGGAATGGATTCAGGATCTATACTAGGCCAGAAAGAAATGCATATCCTAGAAGATGAATCCTGTGGAGAATTAACAGCAAGATTGTTTCGGTTAGGTTCATTACTGATTTCAGAAATAATTTCAAAATTTGAAAATGGTGGGGGATGGTCTGCTTTTGATCAAGATCACGATAAAGCTACCTTCACTGAGAAACTATCGCGAAACGATGGATTAATAGATTGGACCAAAGGGTCCGACAAAATATGGAGAGAGATCCGAGCATATAACCCGTGGCCAGGATCACATACTAAGTTCAAAGGCAAAAATTTAAAGGTAATCGAAGCCAAAATTTCTACTGAGTATAAATTACCGTATGGATATGTTTCAATCTATCAAAATGAAGTGTACATTGGCACCGGTGACGGGTCACTAAATGTCAAAAAACTTCAAGGGGATGGCCGAAAAATTGTCTTGGCATCAGATTTTGCCAGAGGTCGGAAGGATTTTGCAAATGCTGTGCTTGGTTAAGTGTCACCGAGCCTTAGCATCTTATTCAATACCAACCTGTTTGCCAAGAAAATTAGGAAGCCAATGACAATAGAAAATATTACGATCATGACCCCGTAGGTAAGTAACAAGTTCGGCCAGTCTACCTCTATAACAAATGGAGGTACAACTTGATTGCCATAGTCATCAATACTTAAGAATGGCATAACTGCCTCCGATAACCTTCCTCCCATCCATGTTCCTACTGCCATGCCTAAAATAATTATCAAAACCTGCTCGATCCAAATTGATGACATAAGCTGCCGACTAGAAAGCCCTATTGTCCGAAGCAAAGCAAATTGAAACCTCCGATTCCTAAACGAAATATAAGCGTGAGAAAAAAAGCCAATAACACTTAAAAGTAGAATTGAACTAAATGCAATCAGCAATATTGCATGCCATCCTGCCTTAACCAGAGGGTCTATTCGAGTTTCCTCGAGCATAGATTCCGTATCCCATAATTGACCATATGGAAATGGAGGATCATCAATCAAATTATCTCTTATAGAATTCTTGCTTTCCTGTCCAATACCATCCTGGTAGGAAATCCAAAATTCATTTGGATCTGTACTTCCAATTAGAGCACCGATATTGATCCTATGAATCAATGAATCCGAGTCTAAGATAAGGAAATCGTCCTCAATAGGATTTATGGTTGGAAAATATGCAACTTGATTTATCAGTACGACATCAATTCTCTGTCCACCAATTGATATCTTTAACCGATCCCCCAGTTCGTATCTTGATTTCCTAATAAGGTCCGAATTAACTATAGCCGGAATGGGTTTAGAAGATTCGGAGGGATATATACCACGCATTGTCATCGATGGGCCATCAGACCACGTAAACCGAGCTGAAAAATCTGATTTAGCACTTATTTCAGAAAGAGCTAAATTATCGTTGGACGAGAAGATTGACGAATCTATGGTTTGCCAACCAGTAACCTCTCTAAAATCCTCTAAGTTAACCACTTCCCCTGTTGATAACCTCACTCTAGCAGAATCTATTAGAATCGAACCCGGTGATAGGCTCCTTTGAGGAATCGTCTCAACTATACCAACCGACATCAAAGTGAGAGGTCGAGAAGGGAAAATCTGAAATCTTCTCCTACTCCCAAAGATCTCCACTTCTTTGTTGGTCCATCCACCACTGTCGAGTCTACCAAGATCATAGGAAATATACCTTCCATTACTATCTCTCATTCTCGCAATAAGAGCGACTGAAGGCCGGCTTTTATCGGATTTAACCAATATGCCAAAAGATCTTGCCCGATCTGGCAATTCGATTCCTTTTTTGTTTGAGATTTCCAAAGACTCAGCTATTTCGGGGAGTGTAGACTCTGAAAAATCAGACCTATACCAAGCATTCTGGGTAAAATTTTCTGTATCGAATCCAAGAATAGTGATTGGATCAGACCCGAAAGTTTTGGTTACGTCCGTTCCGCTCAGTCGTATTGAAGTACTAATCGAAGACACCCCATCAATGGCTTCTATCTTTTTCGTAAGTGGTTTACTGAGGCCAGCAGAGTTGAGTGAAAGATCTGACAGCCTTAGGTCGGAACCATGTGAATAATAAACTCTTTCTTCAAAATTTCTATTCAAAGTTCCTGCAAAACTAGCAACAAAGACCCCAAGTCCTGTCATCAAAATCAGTAGTAAAACCAGTCTTGCATAGTTGGATGGGCTCCTGGACATATGCCACATACCTAGAACAAGTCCAATTGGTAAATATCTCGATAAAACCCTACTCAAAAGACTCATAAGAAGTGGGAATATCCTCAATATAACCAAAGCTGAGGCAACCAAGATAATAGCAGGTACAGCTAGCATTATTTGGTTTGAATTAACGTTACCCAAAATATCCTGAGCTGCCATAGATCCTTGCTCATTCAGTTGATTGAATAAAAATAAGGCAATTATTAGTATTAAGACATCAATATAATATCGTGTAATAAACGAAATGCGATTCGGCCTATTTGACTTGGCCCTTTCATCAGAAACTGTATATCTTGAGGCTTGAATAGAAGGAATCATCAAAGCAAGGAAACTTAATAGACCCCCAAGAAAGCTCATTAGAAATGATTGATACGTCAGCCTAGCCGAAAGAAAGGTATCTTCATTGATCTCTCGGAAATCAGATAGCAATCCTAGCAGGCTAATCACGATAGCAGCAATTATCGGACCAAGAATTGTCGAAAGAAATGAAATCGTAACTCCTTCAATGACAAACACACTTAATATTTGGGAATCGGTAGCACCTCTCCCTTTCAATTTAGATACTTCGAACCTTCGCTGCTCAATCATTAAAGAAGATAAGATAACGACGTAATATAAAACAACAAAAGTTACCATTATCAAGACTACGTACATCTGTATCTTTGTGAATAGGATTCGTGTGTCGTAGATCTTTAGAGACTTATCCAGCTCTGTCCGAATTACAAATCTATTTAATTCTGATCCCAATCTGTCACCAAAATAGGTTATATTCGATGCCAATTGGGAAGCATTGGAAGAATTAATGCTTTCTCTATCTATGTCGAACATCCAAACGTAGGTAGTCTCTAAATCCACTAAACTCGAAGCCAAGCCCTCCATATATATATTCCTAGGCAAATAAAGAGGTATGGTCTTGAAGGATTTGCTAGCAGAATACATGAATCCCTTTTGTTCAATGCTCCAATACAAATCATCTCCATCGTTCTTTTCAAAAACTCCTGCGATATTCACTGTAACGTGATCCAATGAATCGTCCCAATATGGAACTGCAGATATAAGATCGCCCACCCCAAGCTCAAACAACAAAGCATCTTTTGCATCTATGAGAACGGAAATTACTGGAGTTCCATTAGTCCCAAAGTCTTGCTCTAGCTTCTCAGAATAAACACCATCGACAATTGTCACTCGAGAGTTCATTTTTGGAAGATAGGCAAAATAAGTACGTAAATTATCTTTGCCAGCGTCTAATTCCAGACCAGGAAGGCTAAAAAAGAATGTCGCCGTCCTTGCCCCATGCAAAACATCACGAATATGTGCACCAAAAAGCCCATCAGAAAAAGAATGAACTTTCTTATCTAATTTTGATGCTTCTATGTAATTGGTAGGACCTTTTTCAGCCTGAATTAATATATTAGTGTCTTCATCAGCCAAAGATCTGAGAGACTCGTCAAGGGCAATCTCTTTAAGGGAATCAAAAAAAATCACAGTTCCTGACATTATCGAACAAGCCAACACAACTCCAATAACCACAGTCGACAAAGTTCTCCAATTCACTATCAGTCTTTTCAGCACTAGCGGCCAAACTCTGAAAATTTTCTCGTATCGCTGTATATCCATTTCCTATTCTTCCAACCTGGATAAAGTTCCCAGATTGATTTTAAAAAAATGAAAACTAATCCATATCACCATGAGGGTAAACAAGATAAAGAAAACTACCCCACTGATAATCAAAGGAGCCAAGTCAACTGAGGTAATTGGTGGGGGAATCATTGGTCTGCCAGCATCGGATGACATTACTTCTGAAACCATCAATCGGGTCATTAGTATTCCTGTGCAACTTCCCAGGCCAATCCCAATAAGAATCAGAAAAAGTTGTTCAACGAAAATCATTTTGAAGGTCTGGGTTAAAGTGATCCCCATCGACCTTAAAGTACCCATTCTCGATTTAATCTGACCGGATAGAAAAACCATGTGAATAAAATATCCAATGACTGCTATATAAATCGATATTACGATCGACACCATAGTAATCAGTCTCCATCCAGAGGAAACTACCGGATCATTATCCAAATGTTCTAGCAATGTTTTCGTCGTTTCTATTTCTGATCCGGTTCCAATTTTGTCTTCGATATTAAGTACTATATCCTCATCATAATCATGCAAACCCAAAAAAATCTCACTCACGCTATCTTTCTTATGTATATCTATTAAGGAAGAGAAATAAATCAAAGCATCCAGATTTGAAACAAGAAAGGCCCCCAAATTCGGGTCCATAGTAGAATAAAAATCCAATTCTCCCACTATTTTCCCCGTTACTAGCGCTTGTGAAATATTCATCACCAAATAATCATCAACAGTAAATCCGCTGTCATTTATGAACGATCGGCTCACTAGTACCGGCAAATAAGATCCATATTCAGCCCAATATAATCCCCTAATCCCATTATTCGTCTCTTTGCCAAAGTCATATGAAACCCCATGTCGACCCGAAACTGAAGCTTCCTCTAGTAGAGAAATTGAATCACTTGAACCAACAGCAGTAGGTATAACTGCCCAATTGGAATAGGTTTCAAAATCCTCTATTAGTACCTCTTTTCCTGAGACAGTGACGAAAATATCATCAAAAAAAATATTTCCCGGGGTTCCAGATGCGCCGTATCCTGGTTCACTTAATTGGATAGATACCAATTGAATAGGTTCATTTAATGAATCGGGAATTGGAACCTTCCTTTTGGACCATTTCGATAGTTCCGCTTTGCCCAACGTGACGATTTTATATTTATTGTCAGCGTCTCTTAAAATCAGCCATATTGAAATCAGTGGGTAGTTTGAATTAGCTTTAACGTTAAGACCAATTTCCGTAGACCCTTCAGGAATTTTCAAAGCAGGTATCAGCACTTCATGCGAAATTTCCGCCATTAGACTTTCCATCGGTTGCCGAGAAAAATCCTCTCTGCCCCATAGATTAAAGTTGCGAGTTTCCATAGCCAGATAGTTAAAAGAAAAAGACCCAATACCTCCTCCTAAATGCCCAACACCTCTTTTAGCTTTCGAGAAATTTTTTACTCCGGGAAGGCCTTCAAAAAAGTCCGATAATGCTGATGAGTCCTGCAACCCATACCCTAACGAAGATATTAATATCCTTGCATCTGACCCGACTTGGTAGAAAACCCTTTCTCTATAAGTCCTTTCCAAAGTCGAACCGAGAGTAACAGACAATACCAATACTCCGGATGATAGAACCAATAAGACAACCATCCAAGTGTACTGTAGAGGATTACGCGACATATTCCAGAGAACTAAAGATATCCATGGAGGAAAGTATTTTCTAAGGTGGCGTAATAATAGGAAAAGTGTAGCTGAAACAATTAGGGCAACCAAAACCCATGTTGTCACAGGGGTAAGTAACTCTCTTTCCTTCGTGGCGGCATATAAGCCCCAGACACCCGAAGCTAGAAGGAAAAGCACAAGAGATAGTAGATCACCATACTTACTTTTGGTTTTCCAAAACGCCAGTAATCCAATTATCAGAAATCCTAAAACGCTAAATTTGAGCATCAGCATTGATGCATCTAGAGTAGAAAACATCGTGATCCCAATATGGCAAAAAACTAAAATGCCCGATGTAAAGCCTATTAACAACACTAAGGTTGGTGACTCTCCCGTGATAAATCTAACCAAGATGGGAAATACCCGAAAAGACAAAATGCTGACTGAGAAGAAAAGTAAAACCGGTGTAAAAAACAAGGCTTCATTAATTCCAGAATCATCTCCAAGTCCTCCTGAAGATATTTGTCCCCTAGATTTAATTTCATAAAGAAGCAGGCCACAAATCACCAGAAAAGCTATATCAAGATAATATTTCTGAATAAATGTTTTGGATTCAGGCCTTCCTATCTTTCGTCTCCTACCAACTATTCCTCTTGATGTTCTCGATATGGGAGGTATTAAAAAAGCAATTAGGCACAATGCACCAAAGGCGAATGAGAACACAAAAGGCACTATAGAGAAAGTAACAGGTAAAGGATTACCTTCTGTCGCACCCTGAAAATGAGGCAATAGCCCAGCTAAATAAACTACAAAAAAAGCCAAAAAAGGAGAGCAAATAATCGCACATAGAGAAAGAGCGCAGCCTTCCAAACCATATTGCCCTAATACAGACCATGCCGACGCACCTCTCGTTTTTATTAAAGAAATATCTGCTTCTCTAGCCGGTACGAGATACGAACTGATCATGAATACAAAATAAAAAAGTGCCGAACCTGTAACAGCCAAAAGTAATAGAATAGGCACGCTAGAGAAAAGACTTTGTGTCTTATACTCCTTCAACATTATTAAGATACCTGATCTTAGTTGAAATCCATTCAATTCCTTTGTAAGAAATCCGTCTAAATTATGCAGTGAGTCAATAATTTCATCCCTAGTCCATTCTCTCAATACTCGATGGTCCATTTGCTGATGCCAATTTACCTCTACCATAGAATCCGGATAAGCAAGAGGCACAGAATTCATCATGATTTTTTCAGACACAAAAAATGCTAAATAATATTTCTGTTTTAGACTCGTTTTGTAAGAACTTTCCGATTCATCATTTGTAGGAATTAAAGGCATTAAAAATTTTTCTATTTCATCCGCCCATATTGGATCCTTATAATCATTGGCCTCAAAGACCCCACTTACTCTTACCCCTAATTTGACTCTTGAATCAGGAAAAGGTGCTCCTACAAAAACGTCACCTTGCTCTATAGAAAATGCCTTCGCAAGGCCTGTCGATATTGAGACTTCAAGTAAAGGTCCGTCAGGGTGGAATTGAAAATCTGAGGATGGTGGTAATCCAGTAATGTAAGTGATTTGCTGGTCAATTGTTTGAAAACTTTGAAAATACCCAACCAGCGGACCATCAAGATCAGCTTTTAGATCCTCTGATGTCTCCTTTAATGATTTATAAAAACTAAACTCATTAGTTTTTATATACCTATTCAAACTCAGAGTTGATTTATCCCAGTATGCATTAATGGTTTCCCTGATTAATAAATCTGAATTAGAGATACTTTCTTCACTCAATGCAATCGAAGGAATGAACATATCTAGCGCTAAATAATTTTCGGGTCTGTTTTGAACAACTTTATCTATTTTCTTCCTTATGCCTTGTTGGTCCATTGCGTCCATGTAAATGGGAGCGGACGAAATCAGAGTGGTAGCTACAATCATGCCTGATAATATCGCCAGGATTAAACGAAAATCACTTAAGGAACGTCTAAAAACTAAATAGGACGAATTTAATGACTCCAAATCTGAGATATTTCCTTTGCTAGACGAATTATGTTTACATCTAGAAAACCTCGTACGATGGTTTCAAAGGCAGACCAGCCTCCACCATCTGGAATATAAACCTCTACTGAATTCATCGCACTCAATCCATATCCTCCCATAATAAAAACTTTATTTGAGGACTCAGATTCTATGCAGTCAATCCCGAGGTTGTCATCGTATTGATATGATGTATGTCCCATTCTTGCTTCCCTCATACTTCCAGCCGAACTCCATGTGCCAGCCTGTACATCAAATAATTCTGCTGTGCCTGAAGGTATGTTGTGATCCTGGGTACCCCCAGTCACGAGAATATTCTGGTTCCTAAGGATTATCGCAGTATGCTTTGCTCTCTTTTCTGACATATCAGGCAATTTATTCCATTTATTCAAATTAACTTGATAATGTTCGGCGGAAGACAAAGATATACCATCCAATCCATAGCCCCCGATCGCATAAACATCTCCATTGGCATCTTTCAGCAAATGATGTGAAACCCTGGCTTCCTTCATAGAATCAGTTACTTTTATCGAAGAATCCTTCAGATCATATTTTTCAACTGATGTGATTGGAAACCCATCCCTTCCGACTCCGCCGGAAATTAGAACAGTGTCATCATCAAGCAACACCATTGAGTGACCCCAGCGTGGTTCCCCTAAATGACTTATTGCATTCCACATATTCTCATTTACATCAAAATCCCATATATGGTCCATGGCCTTTGAACCGTCCCACCCACCTGTAATCAGTAAATTACCATTTCCTAAATCAATTGCAGCATGCCTCTCAACAGGAGCCGGCATAGGCTCAGCCATAGTCCAAACGTCTTGATCCATGTTGCTTGGATTCAATATTTCAACTGAATCTGACAGTAATAATCCAGCGGTTGACCCCCCCGCGATAACTACCAACCCACCTACCATTCCAGTAGCAGAGTGACCAAACCTAGGTTTATTCAGTTTCGCTCCGGGTTGGTATCTCCCAGTACTTGGTTCAAAAAAGTATGTTAATTCCAAAGGACTACCATCCGATTTTTTACCCCCGACCAATAACACCTTACTACAATCTACAGGGATCACATTATGATCCCACAAAGCAATAGGCATCTTGCCCCTTCTGGTCCAAGAACCTGCGTCTGAATCATACAGTTCAGTTCTGGTTAAATTGGTAAACAGACCAGCCCTACCCCCAATGACTAATACTTCTCCGTCACCCAAAGACACAGCTGAATGCATGTGCCTAGGACCCATTAAATTCTCTGTGTTAATCCAACCTTGTTTTACGTCATAAATTTCTGAATAACTGATTGGTACATACGTAAAACCTCCAGATATTAGAACCCGATCATCAGATAACAAAGATGCGGTGTGCCCACTCCTTGGATGAAACATTGGCCCCGCATCAGTCCACGTCTCAGTAGATGGATCAAAAATTTCAGCCTCCAAAACCGATGAGGAATTATTTGTTCCTCCAACCAC
>CAYMZR010000082.1:0-9818 GCA_964394975.1 uncultured Dehalococcoidia bacterium
GCCTCTAGGTCGAGGTCTTTTATATTCATTGAATTCACCTCGCTGACTCTAAGACCTGCAGCATATATTAGTTCAAGAAGCGCTACATCCCTATTAACCAACAATTCGCCTGATGCACCTGATCTAGGTGAAGCAATTAGCCTAGAAATCTCCTCTGTGGATAAAAACCGAGGTAACCTAATTTCTTTCTTCATCACCGAGCGCCTAGGAACGGGATCAACCGAGGAAAGTCCTTCTGAAACCAACCAGCGGTAGAAACCTCTTAAAACGGAAAGTTTTCTGGACATGCTCGATCTTTTGTATGATCTGTCAACCAAAAAAGCTAGAAAGTTTCTAACAATCCTTCGGTCTACGCTGTCAAACTTATGTATTTTCATAGTCGTCAAAAAATCTACAAAAGTGTTCAAATCTTGAGCATACGTCCTCACCGTAGCATCAGATAGTCCACGATATCGCAGTAGGTACTCGGAATAAGCTGCCAAGTAGGACTCAAAGCCTTCATCTAATAATCCATTTGCCATGCAACAAGGATATTGACGAACTTTGACTTTTGCCAGTAGTTAAGGTCCCAATTATCTTTCGCGGTTATTGCCTAGCCGGCCAGTTCTACCTTGACTCCTTCCTCATCTTCCTCAAATTCGGCCAGCGAACCCCTAAAGCCACATTCTTTAGAAGGGCACCTCACATTGTCCCTAGCGGAGGGCAGAAGCACCCCGTCGCAGTCCGGACACGGATTGGCGATCGGTTTGGTATTAACTGCAAATTTGCAATCTGGATAATTGGTACAACCAAAGAAAATTCCTTTTTTGCTTCTCCGCTCTGCCAATTCCCCCACATTACATTCTCGGCATTTGATACCGATTGTAAGTGGCTTGGTATTTTTACAATCTGGAAACCCTGAGCATGCAATAAACCTGCCATTCCTGCCGCCTCGTATCACCATGGGCCGTTCGCATTTTTCACAAACCTGGTCGCTCTCCTCATCTATTTTTTCTCTTGGAACCCTGACTGCCTCCACTTTGGCAGTTTCTATCGCCAGGTCAAACGGCTCATAAAATTCTTGCAACATAGGGTTCCATTTTATTAATCCTTCCGCTATGTCGTCTAATTGCTTTTCCATCCCTGCAGTAAATCCAACATCAACAATATCCTCGAAATGCTCTTTCAGAAATTCAGTGACAGCGATCCCCAATTTGGTAGGAATAAACCTACCTCGTTCCCGCCTCACGTAATCTCTTTGCTGAATGGTTCCTATTATGGATGCGTAGGTACTGGGTCTGCCTATGCCTTCACTTTCTAAATTTCTTATCAGAGATGCTTCTGTAAATCTCGGGGGTGGTTCAGTGAAATGCTGTTCTTCAATGAGTTCATTGCAGTGCATTTCTTGCCCTTTTGAAAGTAGCGGAAGGCCTTTTTCCTCCTCTTCAACCTCGTCATCTTTGCCTTCTGTATACAATATTCTAAAGCCGTCGAATTTCAACACAGATCCTGTAGATCTAAAAGTATAAACTTTCGAAGATACGGAACTATTGGAATCTAAATCAATGGTGGTTCTATCATAAACGGCTTCCTTCATTTGGCTCGCAACAAGACGTTTCCATATAAGATCATACAAGCGGTATTGATCACTATTTAATTTATCTCTTAAAAAGTCAGGAGTTCTCAGTACGGAAGTAGGTCTGATGGCCTCATGAGCTTCTTGAGCGCCTTGAACTCTTGTGGCAAAGGTCCTAGGCTTCTCCAACGCATAATTTGGACCATATTTACCGGTGATATATTCTTTTGCCTCCGCGAGTGCAATTGCAGAGACATTAGTCGAATCAGTCCGCATGTAAGTTATTAAGCCTTCAACCCCTTCTGGACCCATGTCTATGCCTTCATACAATTGTTGCGCTAAAGTCATAGTTCGAGAAGCCGAGAATCTGAGTCTTCTCGAGGCCTCCTGTTGCAGAGTACTGGTTATAAACGGAGCAGACGGTTTCCGTTTGCTTTCTTTAGTTGTATAACTACTGACCTTAAATCCTGTGTCTTTCAAATCTTGAAGGATTTCAGAAGCCTCTTTTTGATTATTTATCTCTGGCTTCTTTTTTGCCCTATCAATCGATGCCAATGCAGCTTTCAATACGGATTCATCAGAAGTAAGTCCAAGTAACGCATCGATTGACCAATATTCCACTGGCTGGAAAGATTCAATTTCCTTGTCGCGATCAACTACCATCTTCAATGCTACTGATTGAACACGGCCAGCAGAGGTGCCTTTTTTGACTTTACTCCAAAGGACTGGACTTAACGTATAACCAACTAGTCGATCCAACACACGTCGGGCCTGCTGTGCATCAACAAGATCGACATCAATATCACGAGTGTTTGCGAAGGCCTCTTCAATTGCAGGTTTCGTTATCTCATGAAATACCACCCTTTTTGTTTTGCCCACATCAATTTTTGCAGCCTCTACCAGGTGCCACGAAATTGCTTCGCCTTCTCTATCAGGATCCGTTGCCAAGTAAACTGTACTGGCCGTCGCGGCGGCTTTTTTTAATTCAGAAACGATTTGCCGGTTTGTTACAGTGTAGGTCGGAACAAATCCGTTCTCTCCAATATCCACGCCTAATTTTTTCTTAGGCAAATCCCTGACATGCCCCATTGAGGCCTTTACATCATAATCTTTACCTAGAAATCTCCCCACTGTCCTAGCCTTTGCTGGAGATTCAACTATCACAAGGTCTTTAGCCATTATTCTCTATCACCAAAATTACATTATTAAACAACTTAATTGAACAAAACTTTCACCAACCATAAATTACAGGTCCCAATAATACTTTAAAGAAACACTCAGCCGTCAATACCAAATTGTTATATATCAGCCAATGCACATACAAACGAAAATATTGTTCATGGCGGAGAGAGTGGGATTCGAACCCACGGTTCCCCTTGTGAGGGAACACGCGATTTCCAGTCGCGCCTATTCGGCCACTCTAGCATCTCTCCATTTTGAGCCTCTCACTCCACCAATGGCGGAGAGAGTGGGATTCGAACCCACGATGAGATTACTCCCATACTGGTTTTCGAGACCAGCGCCTTAGTCCGCTCGGCCATCTCTCCCAGCACTGAGCATCGAGTATATCAGCGGTATAACAACAATTGAAACATAACAAGAAGATACGATGGTACGTAACACTAAAATTATTTGCTAAAACAATCCATGGATAAGACCATTACAAAAACTAGGCGCGCTACTCACATGGATCTAAATTAAATCAGTAGGATCACAAATACAAAAATTGAAACATCTAGGCATCTCGGGGAGAAAAAATGGATCCTTTCTTGGAATCAGGCAATTTCCTCTTGGAGGCCGAGGAGATCATTTTCGATCCCACAATACTCATCGCAGCAGCACCTAAAATTCCTATTGGTATTCCTTTCAGAAAAGTTCTGCGAGAAAATTCTTTCTTCTGTGGGATTTCTTGATCCATGTAAACACCTTATTTCAATTAATTTCTTAATCCGATTATAAAACGATAAATACCAAGGATCAACAATAAAATTCGGCTATTAAGACTTAGTTCAATCCTGTCTAGTTCTATTTTCCAAAACAATTCTGTCAGCTACTACGTCAACGTAAACGTGAGCTCCATCAGAAAAATCTCCCTTAATTATGCCTGAAGACAATGGATTCTCGATATTTTTTCTAATACTTCGTCTCAACGGTCTAGCCCCATATTCGGGATCAAACCCATCCCTAGCTATCCAAAATTTAGCTGCATCTGAAAGCTCAACTTGGATATTATGCTCTGAAAGTCTACCTAAAAGACCGTTTATCATAATTTCAACAATTTCTCTTTGATCTTCCTCCGATATAGGTTGAAATATTAGAATATCGTCAATCCTGTTCAAAAACTCTGGTCTGAAGGACTTTTTTAAAGCATCCTCTATTGAAATTCGCAATTTTTCACTATCTCTAGATGTTTCTGCATTTCTCAAAAATCCCAAAGAATCCGATGAGACAACCGAAGAACCTAAGTTGCTTGTCATGATTATTATGGTGTTTTTGAAATCCACCACTCTTCCTTGGCCGTCCGTTAGTCTCCCATCTTCGAGAATCTGCAAGAGAATATTGAAGACATCGGGATGAGCCTTCTCAATCTCATCAAATAAAATAACCTTAAATGGTCTTTTCCTCACTGCCTCCGTCAATTGCCCACCATTAGAGTAACCTACATATCCCGGCGGAGACCCAATCATTCTGGATACTGAGTGGGATTCCATATACTCACTCATGTCAACTCTCACCATATCGTCTTCATCATCAAACAAATACCAAGCAAGGGATCTTGCTAGCTCCGTTTTACCCACTCCCGTAGGTCCCAAAAATATAAAGCTTCCTATGGGCCTATTTTCGTCCTTAATACCAGCCCGGCCTCGTCTCACAGCCTCACAAACAGCAATAACCGCTTCCTCCTGACCGACAAGACGACTCTTAATCCTAGACTCCATATTCAGCAATTTTTCAGCTTCGCTTTCTAAAAGCCTCTCTACAGGAATACCAGTCCATGTAGCAATAAGAGAAGCTATATCTTCTGGGGTTACTTGTCGATCAGATGCTGATTTCTGATCTAAATTGTCCCTTTCATCTCCATAATTTTTTTCTATTCTGGCTATTTTTGCTTTTAATTCAGCTGCTTTTTCAAAATCATTCATCTCAGAAGAGGCTATTTCTTCAATTTTTAGTTGTCGAAGTTCTGCCTCTTTTTCTTTCAAAGACATTGGATGTTCTTGCAATTCAATTCTAATTTTACTCGCAGCCTCGTCTATCAAATCAACGGCCTTGTCAGGAAGCAACCTGCCAGAAATATACCGTTGACTTAAAACGGCTGAAGATTTAAGGGCAGCGTCCTGCACTTTCAGCTTGTGGTGAGCTTCATATTTGGGTCTTAACGCCTTTAACATCTCAATGCTTGTTTCTATATCAGGCTCCTCGACAAGAATTGGCTGAAACCTTCTTTCGAGGGCGGCATCGGACTCAATATAGCGAGTATATTCATCTTCGGTAGTCGCACCCATGCATTGCAATTCACCTCTTGCAAGTGCCGGTTTCATCATATTACTGGCATCAAGGCTACCATCTGTCGCTCCGGCCCCTACCACAGTATGAATTTCATCAATAAAAAGCATTATCTGACCACTAGACTGTCTCACCTCATCCATGACTGCCTTAAGTCTCTCCTCAAACTCACCGCGAAATTTAGATCCGGCTAGCAAAGACCCCATGTCCAATGCCAAAATCCTTTTGGAACGTAACTCTGCTGGAACATCTCCTGTTATTATTCTTTGAGCAAGTCCTTCTGCTAAGGCAGTTTTCCCTACTCCAGCTCCACCAATCATCACAGGATTATTTTTCGTCCTTCTTATCAATGTTTGCATGACTCTAGATATTTCCATATCTCGCCCAACGATAGGATCTAATTTGCCCTGTTTTGCAAGTGAAGTTAAGTCAATAGCAAATTTTTCCAAAGATTTATATCGACTTTCTGCCCGCTGGTCAGTGATTCTATGAGAACCACGAATGCTTTGAAGGGCCTTATACACCTCCTCAGTCGTCACATTAAAACTTCTAAGCAAATCCGCCGAAACACCAGTATCTTCTTCAGTTAGGGAAACCAATATGTGTTCCGTCCCAATGAATTCATCATTCAATCTTTTAGATTCATCGTCTGCTCGTTCAAATAATTCAGACAACCTAGGGGTGATGAAGATTTGGTTTATTTGACCTGCCACCTTGTCATCTTTCTCAAGATAGGAATGTAAATTAGCATGTAAGATTTGTAAGTTCACACCCAACACACTAAAAATCTCCGAGGGGACTCCTTTTTCTTGTTCTATTAATGCCAAGAAAAGATGCTCACAGTCCCACTGATTATGCCTATATCTATTCAATATTTCCTGAGAAGCTGCTATTACCTCTTGGGCCTGCTCAGTAAATCGGTCTGGACTTAAAACCATATTGGTATCCTTAAAGGTGATAATTGTTTAACAATACATTCATATAATATCAATAAGGTTGATATGGATCAACTCAACTTTATCTTCAGTTCAACTGATTTTTTAATTTGATCGACTAATTTTAGCCATGTTTCACAAACATATTGCATTAACCAAATAAACATGTAATACAATCAACAGCCATGCTGATAGATATTCACACACATACTTATCCAACCTCAGACGATAGCACCTTAACCCCAGAAGAACTGATCAGTAGAGCCAAACTGATTGGATTGGATGGGGTATGCTTAACCGACCACGATGGCTTCTGGAATCCGGCCGACGTCAAAAAACTAGGTAAAGATAATGACTTTCTGGTAATACCTGGCTGTGAAGTAACTACGGAAGAGGGGCATTTGTTGGTCTATGGCCTGACTGAATATATATTCGGGATGCATAAATCAGCATTTGTCAAAGACTTAGTGGATGAGGCCGGCGGAGCAATAGTCGTAGCCCACCCTTATAGAAGAGTCTATCGTGAAACGGCCCCTCAAGATGAGATATCTTATTCCGAGATGATCGAAAGAGGACTCCGGAATGAGGTGTTTGATGTTGTCGACGCTATTGAAATAAGAAATGGAAGAGGAACTGACAAAGAAAACGAATTTTCTGAGAGCTTGGCTAACAAACTTAAAATGCCTAAAACAGGCGCCAGCGACGCCCACAAATTAACTGACCTAGGAACATATGCCACAGAATTTTATGACAAAATTACTGGTTTGGACGATCTCATAAAGTCTATCAAATCGGGACGATACAACGCAAAGGAACTCGAGTATTGTCCGCCTGAAAAATAACTACCTGAGTTCTGCTATCAACAAGTCAAAAGATTCTTGTTCAGTCAACCTTCCTTCTCTCACTCTAATATTGGACTCCAAAAGTTTGTCATGCATATCCATAATCCTAGCTTGAGAAATTTTTTTCTCCATTTCCAACGTCTTCTTCAAAGGGTAACCTGATAAATTCATTTGCTTTCCGATATCAGACAAAGGAACCTTCCGGTTAATCAAATATTTCGCATTGAATAGAAAGCGAATTTGCCTTTCTATCATTCTTGCAATTGCCGAAGGCGATTCTCCAAGATTTATGAGGCTTGCAGATGCGCTTAATGCATCTCTAGTTCTTCCATCTATAACAGCGTCGACGACTCTGAAAACATTCTGTTGCCTGACATAGGGAACCATGAGCCTAACATCTGATGTGGTTATCAAATTTCCATTTGAATAAGTTTTCATTTTCTTAATCTCAGAATCAATTAATCTAAGCTCATTCCCAACGGAGTCAGCAAGAAGGGCAATAGCCTGTGATTCCATTTCAACACTCAAAAGAGAGCAACGAACGTTTATCCAATCTATCAGTTCTCGATACCGAAGCGACGGAAATTTTTCGACTTTCGATAGCTTCAAAATTTGAGAGACTATCTTGTTAGCTGGCAGGGAAGTTTTCTCAACGATCAGCAGAGTGCCAGTTTCCGGCATCCCTCCAAATAAAACTGGAAAGTCAGCCCATTCATTAACATTATTTTCGGACGATCCCTTTTTTTCCGGACTTCCTAATTTATTCAATAATCCTTCTACTATAACCAGCCTTTTATCTGCCATAAATGGAACCGTTGACACGGAAGCAAATAATTCTCCAATATTTATTAAGTTGCCATTTAAAGTGGTCGTGTTTATATCCCTCATTTCAGGCGGTGTTACAGTAAGTCTAAATTCGGATATACGTTCGGAAATCCGAAATTCATCTTGGCCTTCTAAAACAACGATCATTTTTTCACCACCAAAACAACTTTGACGAGATTCCCATACCGAAATATTATAAAATCTAGGAAAATCGCAAAATAATCACTAAAAATAAAAATGGGCAAACTACCAATACTTTTCTTTAAACTTTTACTAGACCGGAGAATCCCTTTCAAGTACAAGTTGCTACCAGCGTTAGGTATCGCTTACGCCATACTACCATTTGACATCATTCCAGATATGTTCCCTATTTTCGGTGTTGTTGATGACATTTTGGTATTGGCTGCTTCAGTAATTCTATTCATGATATTTGGCCCTATCCAAAAACTTGTCGATTCTTTAAAAAATACCAATACTCAAAAAAAACAAAAAAACCATGAAAACATCGTCGAGGGTGAATACAGGATCATCAGACAAAATGACGATAACGACACAGACTAATTTATAGAAGGCATCACTGCCTTATTATGCTATAATTTTCGTTCATGAAAAATTAAAAATACCTGTTAAATATAGGTTGGTATGTCAAGATTACAGGAAGTTAACGATGAGAGTTGTGTTTATAGAGGACGTTGAAGGAGTTGCACTCGGCGGCGAGGTCAAAGAGGTCAAAAATGGATTTGCCAGAAATTACCTCATTCCTAAAAATCTTGCTGCCCCAGCCACTCACAACAACCTACAAAGAATCCATAAATTGACAAAAGATGCGACCGTATCACGAGCACACAAACTCGATGAAATGAAAAATTTAGCTGGTAGCCTCGATGGCAGTGAAATAGCTATTGAAATGAGGGCCGGTGCCAATAACCGTTTATATGGTTCCGTTACAGGAACCATGGTAGCTGACGCGTTGGCTGAAAAAATAGGAATACCAATCGAAAGAAGGTTGGTGCAACTCGATGACCCTATCAGAGAAGTCGGAACTTATGAAATTCCCTTACGTTTATTTGCAGAGGTAAATGCATCAATAAAAGTTACAATCTACGCAACTGGAACCGACCCATTTGAAATGGTTGCAAATGAAGAGAAGCCTGAGGAGGGCACCTCTCAAGACAACATTGATCAAGATTCAGACGAAGAAGAAAACATGGACACAACAGAAGTATCTGATCAATCTTCAGATATTGAAGAAGAGGAACTCGCAGAGGAAGATTCTGAGGAAATATCTCAAGGATAATTTAATCTTCTTTTTACTTCGTCTTTTGACTTGCTAGGTTCGAACAGATCATGTGATAATCGACAGCCCACACGCCAACTTATACCTCGGGAGATTGGGTTGTACACCGATAGAATTTTGCCACATGATATTGAAGCTGAACACTCAGTCATTGGCTCATTGCTATTGGACGGAGATTCTCTTTCTAAAGTAACCTCGATGCTCAAACCCAACGATTTCTACCTGGAAAAAAACCGCTATTGTTTTGAGGCATGCTTAAATTTAGCTGGAAGAAATGAAGTCATAAACCAGGTAACAGTGGCTCACGAATTATCCATTCAAGAAAAATTGGATTCCGTCGGCGGGTCAGTACATCTTTCCGATATGGTCAATGGAGTTCCCAGCCCAGCTCATATACTGCACTATGCCCAAATAGTTCATCGAACCTCGATAATGAGGCAATTGGTGCAAGCGGCAGGGTCGATTGCTGACATCGGATATGAAAGTGCTCCAGACACCGACGAATCTTTGAACAGAGCTGAGGAACTATTGTTTGGTATACGTACAGAACGTGGAACGAGAGATTTTGCGGCTCTTCGTGACGTTTTGGATAACTATATGGCTGAAAGCCTACAACCCGACATAAACACATTAGCTCCCGTCCAAAGTGGTTACAATCAATTTGATCAACTTCTGGGCGGAGGATTGCAACGCTCCGACCTACTGATTGTGGCAGCAAGACCAAGTTTGGGTAAAAGTACTTTGGCTTTCAATATGGCGGCGGCGGCGGCAGGAAATGGCAGTAGTGTAGGTATTTTTAGTTTAGAAATGAGCGCAGAGCAAATAGCTCTTCGCCTGCTATCTAGTGAGGCCCATGT
>CAYMZR010000083.1:0-9472 GCA_964394975.1 uncultured Dehalococcoidia bacterium
GTAAAGAATTTGATAGCCAAAACGTAATAGTTAAGTGCCCATCAAAATATGTTGCGATAGATGAATCTGGTAAAGAGTGAGGTTAGCCTAGGCTTTCTTCTACTAGTTCGACTAAGTCTTTCACCTTCTTGGATTCATTTTCACCTTTAGATTGAACACCCTCTTCCATCATCTGCATACAAAATGGGCATGATACTCCAACCATGTCCGCTCCGGTTTCCAAAAATTGATCTGTCCTAGAATGATTTACTCTCTCGTTGCCCTCTTCTTCGTACCACATGTGACCGCCGCCAGCGCCACAGCAAAAACCATTCCCCCTGCATTTCTTCATTTCCACTAATTCCAGACCGGGTATTGACTTAGCCACCTGTCTGGGTGCTTCGTAAATTCCATTGTGCCTGCCTAGGTAACAGGAATCATGGTAGGCTAAAGTGGTCTCTATAGGTACAACAGGTTTTATTTTCTCTTTCTCAATAAGATCGGAGATTAATTCACTGTAATGCATGACTTCGTAGTTTCCGCCAAGGTGAGGATATTCATTTTTGATATTGTTAAAACAGTGAGGACAACTTGTTAATATTTTCTTTATACTGTAACGGTTAAAAGTTTCAATGTTTTGCATAGCTAACATTTGGTACAAGTATTCATTACCCATTCTTCTGGCAGGGTCACCAGTACAGGTTTCTTCAGGACCGAGAATAGCAAAATCTACCTCTGCTCGATTTAGAATGGAGACCATAGCTCGCGGAATGCTTTGACTCCTTTGTTCCAATGCACCGGTGCAGCCGACCCATAAAAGATATTCTGCTTCAGGGTTTTCAGCGAATGTTTTTACTTCAAGCCCTTCATACCAACTCTCTCTTGTAAATGTTGTTCCGCTCCATGGGTGACCTCTCTGCTCCAAGTTTCTTAGGGCCCCTTCCGCCCCTTCTGGTATATCGGGCTCTTCCAGTACCATGTATCTTCGAATATCTACAAGTGGATGGAACGGTTCATTGCCAACTGGACATACTTCGGTACATGCACCACACGTTAAACAATCCCATACTGCCTGCTTTTCTATTCGTGATCCAATGATGTTGGGGATATCCTCTTCATTTTCTACAGAAGTAGCATCTGCAATGTGGTATCGAAGTCCCTGCACAACATGCATGGGAGACAATACTTTTCCGGTGAGGTTAGCGGGACATACGTCTGTACACCTTCCACAAACTGCGCATGCGAAAGCATCGAGTAGCTGTTTTTGGTTGAAGTCTTTCATTTTAGATGCACCGAAAGACTCAGCAGTCTCAAAGTCAGTTATGGTGGTCAGAGTCCCCTTTGCACCTAGCTGACGGGTGACGAAACCAATTGGAGCTCCAACCAGATGTACATGTTTGGATATAGGTATGTATACGGAAAATCCCAATATTATAGCTAGGTGTATCCACCAACTTGTTTGATAAATGAATGATGAGATGGTTTGATTGAATCCTCTCCCGCTTAAAGCATCCCCAAGAAAATTACCTATTGGGGAGTGTGAATGAACGCTTTTTGAAGCAACGTAGAAAGCTTCTCCGACAATTGTGCTGATCATTAGCAGTGCTATTAGCGAAAGGATTATCGCTGCTTCTCTTTTTTGAGTCAGATCGAATCTCAAACGGTTTGCGGTAAATACCCATCTCCTTAATACAGCCAAAACTATTACTGATAGTAGTGAAACTGCCAAAATATCCAGATATACTCCAAAAATTTTCAAACCAGTTTCAGTAAGCATTGTTTTTGAAAAATTTGGGTTGATTGAATCTCCATATATAAATAGCAAATAACTTAACGAAAATGACAAAAAGCCCCAAAATATGACTGCATGGGCCATGCCGGCTCGGTCCCTAGCCATATCCGTGCTTTGAAGAACCTTTTTCTGCCCCAAGACATATGGGATCGCTCCCACGATTCTTTTTGGGAGCTGGTCTGTCCTTTGTGAAGGTTTTCCCTGCAATATCGGTTTGAACATTCTTATGTACAAAAAGGAAGCTGCCGCTGCGAAGCATCCAAAAGTCGCAATGTACACTAATATCCAAGACGGTATTAAACCAAGAAATTCACTAGGTGGGGCCATTTTTATCCTCCATAACAGTAGATATTATGTTATCACCGGTGGCGAAAATTACACGTTAATTTTGCCCTTTAAGTTCTAAAATATTTTCTAAAACAGGGGGGTCTTTAGGTTTGCTAAGGATGAACGTTAACAACCCACCAATTATCCAAGCAGACCCGAATAAGAAGAAGGCAACTGAGTAGTAGTAGCTTTCTTCCCATAGAATACCTGCAGTCAAGGGGCTCAATGCTGAAATCACCATTGTAATTGGTGCAATAATCCCACGAATACTTCCCAAATATTGGCGTCCAAAATATTGAGGTAGCGCAACATTCGTCAAGGTAGGGAATCCTCCCATAAAGAATCCATGTATGATTCCCCAAATCACTAAAATCCAAAGGGAATTAATTGGAATTATCATATAGGTCGATAATCCTGCAGGTATTAAACACAGGGCTAGAACTCGTCTTATATCCATTTTTTCTGCAAGGTAACCGAAAGGGATTTTACTGATCATCGCTGAAGTAGCTAACGAAGTTGCTATTAGCGTAGCTGATTCAATATTCAGACCCTTGTCCTGAATGTATGCGACCTCGTGAAACAATACTACTACTAATCCCGATAGACCTAGGCATTGAATTAACAAAAGTATCCAGAATTGAGAGTTCATGATGGCTTGTTTTAGAGTCCATGATCTAACTTCGTTTTCATCTATAGTTGTCGTATTTGATTTCGAGGTATCCCCGTCTGGTAATAGTCCTATATCTTCTGGACTTCTTCTGAGAAATAGCGATGATATTGGCACAATTGCAATAATTGCCATCATACCAAGAACTATCCAAGAGGTTCTCCAGCCGAGAATTGAAATTGCCAAACCGGCAACAGGAGCCACAATCACCCCCCCTGCTGATATTCCCATTGTTCCAATAGCCATGGCTCGTCCTCGCATTCTTACAAACCACTTAGCCATTAATGAAGGGCCCACCAGCTGACTACCCATAGCTGCTGTTCCGAACCCGTACACAATTCCGTACAGCATATAAAAGTGCCATACTTTATCTACCTGCGATGTTAATGCGAGAGCAGTTCCCCCAATTAAACTGCCGACTGAAACTATAATTCTTCCACCGTGTCTTTTGTCTACAAGGAGCCCTAACAATGGGAGTATTGGGATGGTGGCTAGTTTAAATAACGGAATTACTGAAAATTGTGCTCTTGTTATTCCTATATCTTCCCCCATCGGGATAATGAAAAACCCCAGAGCATAGCTACCCGTCCCAGCATTTATCATACTCGAGGTGAAAGATGAGAAGACTATTAACCATCCGTAGAAGAACCACCGGTTGCCCAGCTTCTCTAGCCATGTGTCAGCTCCGATCATTTTATTGGAGAGATTCCAAGGCTATATAAAAAAACCTAGTCATTTGGTATTGATGGTTGGTGAGTGAAATTCACCACTTCTTCAATCCACATTGAAGTCGAGAGTAATTTCAAATCGGTGAAATGGTTGGATATTATTTGCACTCCAAGGGGCATTCCATCGTCATCTAATTCATATGGCAAAGAAATTGCAGGGACCCCGGCCATCGTCCAAGGTGCCTGAAAAACAGGTTGGCCAGTAGTTTCAGTGGTTGGGGCTCCAGACATAGCTGTAGGCATTATCAAAACATCATATTTTTCTAACAGCACGGATACTTGAGTGGTGTATTTCTGTTGAAAATGTTTTGCTCCAATATATTCGTGGCTTGGGGTTCTCAAACCATCTTCTATTATTTCTCTGACCCTCGGAGCAAAATCATCAGGTCTTATTTCATGATTATTTTTGTGAGTATATGAGGCTTCACAATTCATAATGGTTTTGTGTGAATTTAAAATTTGCTTAAAATTAAGCTTCCTATCAGAAGTTTCTATTGTCGCACCTGCTTTAGAAAGTTTTTCCAGTAACAGCTTGAAATTTTTCAAAGTACTGTGATCCGAATTTTCATAGTAAAAATCTTCTACTATGCCGATATTGGGGGGTGTTGATAATATTTTAGGCATTGTATCGATGGATTTTAGTTCGATATTTATAGCATCTTTGTCGTCTGGGTCATAATCTGCTAAATACCTTAACAGGATAGCTGCATCCGTCACTGAACGTGTAAACCACCCCATGGTATCTAGCGATAGTGCAACTGGGAAAACTCCCCGCCTACTAACAAGGCCATAAGTTGGTTTAAACCCAACGATCCCATTGTATGAAGCTGGCCTTAGTACGGAACCAGCAGTTTGAGATCCTAGAGCAGCCGGAAAAATTCCAGAAGCCACACCAACTGCTGAACCGCTACTGGATCCTCCTGGTGTTCTTGATAAATTCCAAGGATTTTTGGTCGGAGGAGGATCTCCACAAGCAAACTGTGTTGTTACGGTTTTTCCCATAATAACGGCATTTGCTTGTCTGAGAAGTTTTACAGTCTGAGCATCGTACCCAGGGTTATATTTCTCGTATATAGGGGAACAGCATGTAGTTTTCATGTCTCTGGTGCAGTAAATATCTTTAATTCCTATTGGTATACCATCTATCAAACTCGTATTATTGTGGTTTGAGTTCTTATTTGCCAAATCGGGATTGATAGTCACCCACACATTCAACAAAGGGTCAAGCTTCTCAGATCTTTTCAGTAAGTGAAGCACCAATTCTTTTGGGGAAAGTTTAGAGGAACTTAATAAACCCGATAATTCCTCAATCGTAGAGTATTCAAGTGATTTTGCCATGACAAATCTTTTTCGCCTCCTGTTTTCTTATTCGAAACAAAGAGAGACTTTTAAGGCACCGTCTTCTCGAGAGTCAGCCAGATCGAAAGCGGTTTGAACTTCCGATATAGGAAATTGGTGTGTTACAAATGGAGCCATATCTATGTCCTTATTTTTTATGTAGTCCACGGCTAATTGAAAAGCAGGTAATCCCGGCTCATCTTGGGCTCCGAACACTGAATGCATGTCTATGCATTTGCGAAAAAAAGTATCCCAGTCAAAAGGTATCTTTTCCATGGTTGGCGGTAATCCAAAGACCGCCAATTTCCCAAACGGCTTAACTAGCTTTAAAGATTGATTTAAAGTATCTACACTACCAACTGCCTCAATCACCAGATCAGCGCCTTCACCAGACGTTAGATCCATGACTGCTTCCGTGGCTTTGTCTCCAGTCACATCAATTGCTTCGTCAATCCCCATATTACGCCCAGCCTGCAGGCGCTCTACCACAGGCTCAATGCCTATAATTTTGTGAGCACCTAGCTTTCTTAACATAAAATCGTGAAACAAACCTACTGAACCTTGTCCTAAAACTGCTACAGTTTTTCCTACCAATGTTGGTAATTTTCTTGTTCCAAATACAACCGTTCCCAGTTGTTGGGCCATTAAAAGGTGAGATTCGGGAACTCCCTGTGGGACTCGCAATAAGAAACTAGGATCAATTAATTGGTAACCAGCGAAGCATTTTGATTGCCATATATTGGGCACAGTGAGCACTAATTCGCCCTCTTTGAAGCTTGTGTCACCTGGGTCTACTATTTGTCCTATACCTTCGTGTCCAGGATAACCATGAGGTAGAGGAAATTCATGTACATTCCAGCCCATGTACGTTATATGAAGATCGCTACCGCAGATCGATGCGAGATTTGTTTTTACTAATACTTTTCCAGGCGCCATTTCGGGAATATCTATGTCATCACACCGCCATTCTCCCAATCCAGTCGATATTGCTGCAGGCATCTCGCTCATTCATCACCCCGTGTAACAATTTGTTTTCGTAGATGCGCGGAATTGTAACCCCGTGTATCCTAATAATACAAAACTGATTTGCCTATATAGCTTGTTTTGATACCAAGAACTAAAGATTAGACTACCGGGTGCATCAATAATACTGGGACAAAGTTCAGGATCCTGGGGGATCTAATAAAATGAAATTGGACCTTGAAAGGGAATTGAAAGAAATTAACGAGGAAATAAGGTACTATCCCGGTCCAATTGCAGGGTGTGATGCTCAGTTCGACTGGTTGATTGAAAAACGGATGCTTATAGCCAAACAATTAAAAGAGCTATTAGGCCCTTCATATTCAGAATTTACTGATCACACTCGTGAAGAGTGTCCATGTATTCATTGCCAGTTGATGCTTGAAGACCGTCGCTAGTTTTTGGATATGTGTGGGAGCTATTTTGGCTCTCTTATGCGTTTTGTTTGGAGCTGCTGGTGCTCATTGGTTAGAGGCTCTTGCTGAGGTGGATTCCAAAGATACTTATGAGACTGCGGTTAGATTCCAAATGTTTCACTCCTTAGCTTTGGTCAGTATCGGATTAATCTTAAATTCAAAATTCACAATTAACAGGCTTTTGAGGTACTCACCTATTTTCATTTTGATAGGTACGATCGTTTTCTGTGGGAGTTTGTACCTTATCAGTTTGAGTTCTTTGAAATGGTTTGGTGCCGTGGCACCCATAGGAGCTGTTTTTCTAATGTTCGGTTGGTTGATGCTAGGGCTTTCCGCCTTAACAGAAACAAGACGTCGAAGTACCCGAGAATGATTTCCGGATCTGATGCAGAACGTTATCCCTATAAAGAAGGGACTTTTTTAGTCAACCAACTTTTTAGGGTTATCTTTTATCAAGGAAGAAATATTTTCTATAGGCATTCCTGATTCCATCAATGCGGCTATAGCCATTCTCATTCCTTCCGAAGGAGGCGGATTCGAAAATTGCCCAAAAGATGTTGTTAGTATGCATCTATGCAGCCCCGATTTGCTGATATTGTTGGCCAATTCCTGCGGGCTCAATTTTGATGTAAACGGCATGCAGGATAAAAAACTAAATTCTAAATAGGCCCCGAGATTTACAAGTTTTTCTAGTTGTTCGTCCAAGAAATTCTCCGGGTGGTTGACAACTATTTTTTCTAACCCGCGTGCTTTGGCTGATGTGAACAATTCAATCGTTTCATCAGGCGATATACATCCTGACATTAATGTCATGTTATATGATTTAACGATGTCTATGACTTCAATGGCGCCATCAGTAAGCTTTCCTTTATTGTCTAAAATTTTTATTCCTGCTTCGGGTTGTGTTTCGGAAATTGAAAAATTAGCTGATATCGTAGGCATCCAAACAAAACTTGTACCAAGTTCAGCTGCTTTTAGAACCGCTTCGGGATTTATGCCACCAACAGCAGAATTTAATGAAATTGACCCATATATTACTAACCCTGGATAGATTTGAGACAAAGTGTATGTGAGTGGGGTAGTTAGGTAGTCATTTGATTTTAATGCAAAACCTGCCATTCCCGCTTCGTAAGCAGATCTGGTGGTCTCCATCGCATCCATTCGCATGTTATTGGTGTCGGGACCTGAATGGACATGGAGGTCAATTGATCCATTCAGCAGAGAATCTATTTCAGAATTCATGGCTCCCTCCCATGGGTCTATAATTTGGCTACCAAAGCCGGTAATTCTGCCATGTTATTGAACACGACACTTTTCGTTTTTTTAATTTCTGGATTTGTTTTTTTAGGACAATATGCCAAAGGTGTCATTTTCGCTTTATGTGCTGCTTGAATACCAGCCATTGAATCTTCAATAACAAGTGTATTCTTAGGGTCAGCGCCCATTTTAGCAGCTGCATAGAGGAATAGGTCTGGAGCTGGTTTCCCCTTTTGTACGTCACTAGCACTGTATACATTTTTGCCAAACCGATTTAATAAACCCGTTATTGATAAGGTTTTATTGATCTTTAAGTGTGGACCGCTCGAGGCGACACATTTTGGGTATGGAAGATTGTCTAGGGCATACTCTATCGATTCTATCGGTACTAATTCTTTCTCGAACTTAGTAAACATTTTCTTAATATAAATTTCGTATAAGTTATGAGGGGGTTGTTTCTTGAGTCGGTCTTGTACTATAGCAAGACAGAAGTCCCAGGATTTTCCTAAGAATAAATCCATACAGTCGCTCGGAGTTATATAAATATCAATAGACTCTAAGACTTCGGATAGTACAGTGTTTGAGATTATTTCACTATCAACCAGTACTCCGTCACAGTCAAAGATAACTAAATCAGGTGTCATGGCGGTTTTCTCATCGTAGGTTTCTGGTGTGGAGAGCTTGATTTTAATTATGGTTACTTTATAAAGTAATGTAAGTTGACACGCTACGAATCAACTTATAACATTTATTCTGGTAATTATTCGGTTCTAAGTATACATCTTAAGGGATTTGGTAAATATTTTATGCCATCTGAAGATCATGGAAAACAGAGATCACCTTCAAGCCAGAGGGTCATTCGTCTGGGTGTTTCTGTCAACCAGGGCCAGCCAAGAGTTGGTAGAGGTAGGCCGCGAACTAGAAATGATACAAGTACTTATTCTTCACCGGACGGGCTCTATGTGATCAGCGTTGCAGCACGGCTTTTAGAGATGCATCCGCAGACACTTCGTAAGTATGAGAGGTCTGGCCTAGTTAGGCCTTCTCGCACTGTGGGAATGCTTAGATTATATTCAGAAGAGGATATAGTTAGGTTGAGGCTTATCAAGCATTTAGTTGGCGACTTAGGCTTAAATTTGGCTGGAGTAGAACTTTCATTGGGAATGTTCAATCAATTGTTGAAAATGAAGTCTGGATTAGATCAGGCTGAGAATGGTGAATTAAAAAAATATCTTGAAAATTGTTTAAATGAGATGTTTAAGATATTGAAAACTAGACCCTCTTAAAATCTTGATTTAACTGTACGGAGACTTATTTTGAAAGAGAAAGAAACATCTGAAGATACGGTTGCGGAAGATGATGAACAAAAGACAGAAACAGGTGTTCTTAAAGAAGAGTTGATAGAAGATGCACCTGACGTATCTCAAGAAATAGATCATTACAAATCTATGGCTCAACGAGCCCAGGCTGATTTGGTGAACTATAGAAATAGGGCTACACAAGAAATCGAAGAAACTAAAAGAATTGTCCAATTCGGCTTACTGTCGAGATTTATTTCAGTAGTGGATGATTTGGAAAGAGCTATGGAAAACCTTCCCGAGGAAGCTCAAGAAGAATGGTCGGAGGGGGTGGCCTTAGTACTAAGGAATTTGGAGAAAATACTGGAATTAGAAGGGGTAGCCCAAATTGAATCTTTGGGGAAACCTTTTGACCCAAGGGAGCATGAGGCACTTTTATACGAGGAAAATACTGAGATTGAAGATGGACTAATAGTTAATGTAATTCAGCAGGGGTATCGATTAAATGAAAGGATTGTACGTCCTGCTAGAGTAGTTGTTTCGAAGTTTATTGAAAAAGAAAATCAAAAAGACGATTTAAAAAAACAGGAGGATAAGTGATGCCGAAAATTCTCGGTATTGATTTAGGTACGACAAACTCTTGCATGTCA
>CAYMZR010000084.1:0-9417 GCA_964394975.1 uncultured Dehalococcoidia bacterium
AAGGATGACCTCCCTCTTTGACACAGAGGTAGGCTAGGGTGGCAGAATCCATGCCGCCGCTAACCACAAGTACATGTGAGTAAACATCCATTTAGTTCACCTTATCTTGCATCAGGATATAACCTCATTCTCAATTAAAGATAGATATTTTAGCTTTGAATAACCAAGATATTTAAGGAGGATATTAGAGGAATCTTCTCCGAGATTTTTCATTGGAAACCATTCCTCCCTTTTTCTTTGGTTACCTGGGATTGCCTGACCGTCATACTTTTCCTCCTCTCCATTCTTCGGAGTAAGGTATGAAAAATAATCACGGGCATTTAGATGGACGTCATTTAAGACTTCTAAGTTATTTGAGACTTTCCCAGAAGGTATCCCCTCTCCTTGCAGCAATTCCATTAGTTCTGTTGAATCTTTATCTAAGGTCCATTCTTCAATGATTCCATTGATGGTATTTTCATTATTCTGCCGAGAACTCACTTTTGTATAGCAAGTGGGGCTTAAACGAGTATCATTAACCTGGCGCTTAAATCGACTCCATTGAGCATTATTTGTTATGGAAATAGCTATCCATTGGTCGTTGCCTTTACATCTAAAAGCTCCGTGAGGGCTATACTGAGGATGACGATTGCCCTGTGGTTCCTGGATATATCCCTTGCTGGAATTTGCCACAAAATATTCTCCAAGGGTGCCTAGAGGGCTATCAGCCAAGGCCAAATCAATGAAATTACCTTTACCCGTTAAACCTCTTCTTCTAGCAAAGGCAAGTATTGTGCTGACAAGATTAAGACCTGAAACGGGATCCGCATATGACAATCCGGTCTGTAATGGCCTTTGTGGATCGTAACCAATCATCGAATTTATCCCGGCCATAGCCTCAGCGGTAGATCCAAATGCGGGATACTCCGAATAGGGACCATCCAATCCAAAGCCAGGCATTGAACACATTATTAAATCCGGATTGACATCGAGTAATCTATCGTAAGTTATATCTAGGTTTCGCATCACCCGTGGGCGAAAATTCTCTATAACAACATCGGCTATGGAAACCAGATCCAGAAAAACATCCCGGCCTTGGGGTTTATCTAGCCGTAAAGCGACGTTAAATTTATTTCTGTTTAATTTATCGTTTACTTTTCCCACCCTGCTTAAGGGCATTCGAGGATCGCTCACCTTTATAATTTCGGCACCGAAATCAGCCAATGCCCGAGTCCCAAGTGGTCCAGCCCAAACTCGTGTGAGATCTATTACTCTTAGATTACGCAGGGCACCCGTAGAAAACGTGCTTGTCATGGGACTTGGAGTTTCACCAGACATATTCGTTGGTGTGCTCCCCAAGTAGAGGTGATCTGGAAATGGATATCTTTTTTCCGTCTACTATGAAAGTAGGGGATGGATAGCTGGCCGCTCCTGCTTCAGGATGAAAAACCTTTTGGAAAGCTTTCCTTACCTCGTATTGTTGGTCATGCAGAACCTCATTAATCCTTTTTACTGGTGATACCGGCAGCATCCAAATAGAGGAAGCTTCTTCAAATACTTGGGCCCTTGTTTTGGAAGACATCCAGGATTCCATGACTTTATCCACGATTGGACCAGATTCAGGATTCTCAAAAACATTGTTGAAATTCTCATCCTCAAACAGGTCTGACCTACCTAGCATTATGCATAGCTGTTCCCATATAGCAGGGCTACCTCCGCCAAAAGTAACGTACCCATCTTTTGCAGAAACCGTGCATACCCCCGGGGGAAACCCATTGGAGGACAGAGGTGATTGGCGATGTCCACTTCTTTGGCGAATACCCCCGTCCATATTAAGAGGAGCTTGATGGACATTTGCCAATGTTTCTAACATAGTCAATTCCAAAAACTTTCCAGAAGTGCCAAAGAAATCTCTATCCCACAATGCGATCTGAGCGGCATTACTCCCATTGATACCAGTGAGGTAGTCCGGCTGATATCCTGGCAGCATTAAGGGTTCTTCATCTGGACTTCCAATCAAGTTCAATATTCCGCCGAGAGCTAATTGAATAATAGGTGTTGATTTATATTCACAATAAGGCCCAGACAAACCAAATGGAGTGATAGAAATCTCGGTCAACCGAGAATTATATGCCAAAAAAGTTTCCTGGTTAATTCCGAAAGATTTTCTCACCGGAGTATCCCAATCTTCGATTAACACATCTGAAGAGCTGGTTAGATCAATCAGCTTGCGGAATCCTTTGTTTGTTCTCCAGTCTAATACAACGCCCTTCTTACCAGTATTGTTGTATAGATAGAGTGCGCTGCTCTCTTTATGGTTGGTTTCGGCAAGAAAAGGAGGGACATTACGGCTCCAGTCGCCTTCCGGTAACTCAACCTTTACTACTTCGGCCCCCAAAGAGGCTAATAATTTTCCTGCATAGGGACCAGAAACACCTTGTGCGGTTTCTACTACTCTTATCCCTTCTAAGGGCAAACCATCTTGAAAGTACTCCATATAAACTTATTCAGTTTAAGGTCTTACGATTCTCTTAGGTTTTTGAGCCAGTTTTTCCAACATTGGCTGGGCTAATTTCACAAAAGTGCATGCAAGGCGTCGAGTCTCTCTTGGATCAATCAAATCCACTACATCACCTTTATGAGCGGCCCTAAATGGCGAACGTAATTTTAGAAGCCTTTCTTCGATCATCAACCTGTGAGCTTCCGAATCAGGAGCATTTTCGATTTCCCTTCTATAGGCCGCAGCAACTCCACCTTCTATTGGAATACCTCCCCATTCTCCCGCCGGCCATCCAAACCTCAAATTTAAACCGTTAGGGTGACCAAGGCTGTGGGCGGCATCAGCAGCCACTCCATATGCCTTTCTAATATTGAATTCTATCTTTGGCACTTCTGCTTCTGCGCTTGCTATTAAAGCCCGCACTCCTCTCCTCATCGTTGCTTTTCTTTCAGAATGTGAACCAAGCATAAAGCCTGGCATATCTAAGAAAATGACGACTGGCAAGTTGAAGGCATCACATAGGTCCACAAAATGAGCATATTTTTCCGCAGCCCATCCGTCCATTGCGCCTGCCATGAACATGGGGTCACTGCCAATTACTCCCACACTATAACCATCTAATCTGGCGAATCCCGTAATAAGTGCGCCAGCCCAGTGTCGTCTCATTTCAAAAAATTCTCCATTGTCCACGACTAATTTAATGAGTTTTCTTGGATCGTATGACCTTTTCCGATTAGGTGGGATAATATTTAAAAGTTCTTCCGGCCTTCTATCCGGTGGATCACCAGTTTCAATTCGAGGAGCTACATCATTTGTCGTATTAGGCAGATAAGAAATGAATTTTTTTATCTGTTCGAAAGCTTCTTCCTCAGATTCAGCAACATTATCTACCTGGCCACTTTCATGGACATGCATTTTGTATCCACCTAATTCTTCCTTATCGAGGTCTTCTCCGATGGCTCTTTTCACTACAGGCGGACCTGAAGGAAAAATTTGAGATTGTCCTTTTACCATGACCGTAAAATGGGACATCAAAGCAAAGGCAGCCGGAGCACCAGCCACTGAACCCATGATACCTGCAGCAACAGGAACTTTTTTGAGTAATTCGATACCTTGCCACCACAGCCCCCCATTAGGTAACCCCATATGACCTTTAGCTTCGTCTGATTTTGCACTATGCCCAACACCCTCTACAAGCTGGATGTAAGGAATCCCATATTGAGATGCTAGAGGCTGCATGAAATCAGTGGGATGCTTTCTCACGTTATGAGGACTGCCTCCTGATATCGTAAAATCATCTCCGCCGATGGCGACTGGTCTTCCATCTATTTCCCCTAGGCCCATTACATAGGCACCTGGGGAGAATTCGATTAGATTTCCTTCATCATCGTATTCAGCTGCCCCTATCATCGGCCCATATTCCAAAAAACTTCCGCTATCCAAAATTTTTTCAACCCTCTCCCTTACTGTGTACCGCCCTCCTTTATGTTGACGCTCGATCTTATCTGCACCTCCCATTTCCTGACCTAGGCCGGTTATATAATCTATGTCTTCGAGAGCCTTTTCCCAGGGCATTCCTGGTTTCCAAGTTTCTCTTTCAGGGTCTATAGGCATTAAATTCTCCAGTTAAAACGGTATGTCTTTTGAATTAAAGATAATTAAATTTCAATCGTCATAATAAGATTTTCTTCACTTACATTTTGATCTTCTTCCACATTGAGGGATGCTATAGTGCCATCTACCTCGGAGAATATTTCGTTCTCCATTTTCATAGATTCTATGACTATCAGTAGATCTCCCTCCGAAACCGATTGTCCAACCTCGACCGATATTTCTATGATTTGACCAGTCATCGGGGAATTTACATGATGCTCTGCCATTTAGGTGTGTCTCCTGTCTTTTTAATTTATTGAAATAATACTGTTTCTTCTTTTTCTAGTCTTTTGCAATCAGCATTAGTGTACCCCAGTAATTCCGTTAATATCTCTTCGCTGCTTTCCCCGACATCTTGAGTTGTCTTCCAATATGATTTATCCATAAAATTCCCGCGAATTGATTGACCGTCATAACGTTTCATACCAAAGAGAGGTTCATCCATATCTACAAAAAAGCCACGTTGATTCAAATGAGGATCTGATAATAATTGTCGATTATTGGTGACTACACCAGCTGAGACTCCTGAATGTTGGAGCTGGATCATAGCTTCATTTGAGTCTTTTGACTCGAACCAGGCAGAGAGACGACAGTTTATAAAATCTTCGTCTTTTTTTCTGTTAGCTAGCAAGAGATATTTTTCTGATTTTAGATCTGTGTCACCTATTATCCCAATTAAAGCTCGCCAAGAAGTTTCACTGGTAATTGAGACAGCTATCCATTCGTCCTCTCCCTTTGTCCTATAGGCACCATGCGGACAATAGTGAATCGATTTGTTACCGTTTATTTTTGGCTGGTATCCATTAGACGAACTGGCTCCAAAAAATTCTCCCAAATTACATGCTGGACTAGCCGCTAATGCAATATCTATAAATTGTCCTAGACCTGTAATATTCCGTTGCCTGAGAGCAGTCAAAATAATTCCAACAGCATTTAGGCCTGAAACAGGGTCTCCGTATGCGATTCCTGAGGAGATTGGTAGAGACGCGTCGTACCCTGTTAATCCTGGTATTCCGGCCAACGCTTCCGCGGTGGTACCAAAAGCAGGATATTCCGCGTATGGCCCTTCGAGTCCAAACCCTGGCATAGAACACAGAATAATATGTGGATTAATTTGAACTAAATTTTCATAGGTTAGATTCAGATTGCGCATAACCCTAGGACGGAAATTTTCTATAACTACATCCGATATAGAGGCGAGATCGAGAAATATTTCTCTACCTTCTGATTTGTCGAGCCGTAACCCGATATTCTTCTTATTTCTATTGAGTTTGGAATTGAGGCCGTTTTGGGTAACCAGAGGCACCCTTGGGTCTGAAACCTTTATAACATCGGCCCCGTAATCGCCATATATTCGTGTGGCCAAAGGTCCGGCCCATACCCTTGTTAAATCTAAAACCCGGAGCCCTGAAAGACTCCCGCTTATTACCTTATCTGCGGTCACGAAGCTATGACCTCTTTGGTATGTTCACCTAACAAAGGAGCCCTGTTCAATATTGGAACCATACTCTGAGTTTTAAAAGAAAACGTTGGGAAGATAGATTTACCTGTTACTGGATGTTCGATTTCAGTGAATAGACCTCGATGGCGAAATTGCGGGTCCTCCAAAACTTCAGAAATCCCGAGGACCGGTGCAGTTGGCAAGGCCCATGTTTCAGAGGCTTCAACCATTATTTCTTTTCTAGTTCTTGATCCTACCCATTCCCTTAATAGAGAATCCAAATAGTTTGCCTTGTCACGACGTCCGGCCCGAGTGGCATATTGAGGATCTTTTAAAAACTCACTTTTCCCAATCATTACGCAAAGTCTTTCCCACTGATCCTCTGTTGATATACCAAAACATAGGTGTCCGTCAGAACATTTAATTGTTGTAATCCCATAATTAGAAAAGGCACTTTCTCTCTGCCAAAGATTTCCGTTTCTATTCCTGATGTATCCTTCATATGTTTCCATTTCCATAGTAAATTGGTGCAGGGTTGCCAAGGTCTCCATCATCGCGATTTCAATGAATTGGCCTTTTCCGGTTTGATCTCTTTCCCATAAGGCGATCTGTACGGCCCCGTTTCCGTTTAGACCGGTTAAATAATCTGGCTGATGCCCAGGTAACATCAATGGTTCCATTCCTGGTATACCAGTCAGGTAGAGATAACCACCTAAAGCTAATTGAATTATCGGGGTGGAAGTGAATTTACAATATGGTCCGGAGAGTCCGAAAGGAGTCAAGCTAATCTCTATTAAAGATGGATTCGAATCGGTAAAAGTATTATTAGATATTTCCAGTAATTCTCTGTTTGATAGGTCCCAATCCTCTAGTAGTATGTCGGCAGTGGAAACTAATTTCTTAAACTCTTCCATGCCGTTCGAGGTGTGGATATCTAATACGGCACTTTTTTTACCTGAATTGTTGTAGTGGTAGGTCGCACTCGATTCGATATCTTCATTATCCCTCAGGAAGGGACCAATGGTTCTCGACCAATCTCCCAAAGGAGGTTCAATCTTGATAACCTCGGCTCCAAAAGCTGCGAGCAAGCGCCCACAATGGGGGCCCGCAACTCCCTGTGCAACTTCAACAATTCTCAAGCCTTCCAAGGGAAGAGATGTTTTTGTCTTACGCAAAAGTTCCCCTCAAGCAATTTACTATTGGTGTCGTTCGTATTACAACATGCATAGGACGAGATGTTACATAAATCTTAGGAAGATTGCTTGATAAGGTTTTACGGGAGAGTTGTATTCCCAAAATGAAAAAGGTACTTTAGCATCCATGGTGTCTATAAGAAAGCTCTATTTTCAGCCAACTGAAGTATTAAGTTTCTCCCTGGTAATATTTTTAGCAGCCTTGCTGCGGTTCTATGAGTTAGATCGAGGGCATTCTGGACTTGGGATTTATTCAGCAACTTCTTTAAACACTTCAACATCTTTTCAAAACTGGCTTTTCCCAGGTATTTTTATCGATGGCTCCATTATTGCCGATAAGCCGCCCGTTTTTTTTTGGCTACAAGGTTTCTTTTTAGAGATCTTTGGCCCTTCTAATTTGGGGCTCAGATTAGGTCCGGCCCTATGCGGTATCACATCCGTAACCTTACTGTATTTGATTCTAAAGCGAACCTATGGATCCACGACTGCTTTTCTCGGAGGACTATTTCTTGCGATCGCTCCATTAGATGTGAATTTTTCGAGAGGGGTATTTCTTGAACCATTAACAAATACTCTAATCTTACTTGCCATTTTGATGCTATTGATTGCCGTTGAGAAAAGGAAAATTAAATACATTTACATAACAGCGGTTTTGATTGGCATTGCTTTTATGTCAAAACTTTGGCAAGGGTTGATTCCTTTACCTGCTCTAGCCATTTTTTATATTTCTACACGATGGGAACCTTGGGGTAAATTTTTTCAGACAACAATCATTGCCTTAATATTTTTCAGCATAACCGCATTTTTTTGGCCCACCCTAGCCTGGGTATTTGAGTCATATTATGGAACAGTTATGCATTCAGAGAATGTCTGGGACATGATATTTGGGTGGAATCTCTTGGATAGGTTTGGAAATCTTCAATATGGATCGTCTCATGATCCTAGCTGGTTTTGGTTCCTAACCGGTCCGATGCAAGTCTTTTTGGGTATCACCTTTTTGCCTTTAGCTATTTTGGGTTCATGGTTCATTTTATTTGACATCAGAAAAGCTCTCTCAAACCCGAGGGCAAAAGAAAAATTAGCTATCTATATGGGGTTTATATGGCTAATATGGTTACTCGTCTCAATGATAGGCTTTGGAGGGGCCAGTGTGAGGCTGTCTAGTTACTGGGCTTCCACCGTTCCCGCTATCTGTGCCATATCAGCGATTGGTATCGTTGGAATTACAAAACACCGTCTCTCTTACACAGGCTGGCAGCGAGCCGTTTCATTCTTAATTATTATTGTTGGGTTGCTCTATATCTCGAATGCTTTATCTCATTTGTCCGGGTTATCGCCTGCTTATCGGTATCTGACTTTTGTATGTCTGATTTGTGCGCTCTCCCTACCGTTGCTTCTATTTTTTAAACCGGGACTTGCTTCAGTGAATTTTGCTAAAGGCGAAATGGTTCTAAACAAACTTCTATGGTCGATCTTCATAACCATTTTACTTGCTAATTTATCAGTCACCTCATACAGTCTTTTCAATCCAAGGGACGACACTTTGGGAAGGATTGGATTTGACCAAATGCCAGTCAATTTTCCAAATAGAAGCGTCGAACCGTTGGACTCTGAAATAGAGCGGGGCCGGCTACGGGGAACTGTGATAACAGCAATCGTTAGAAGTGATCCGGAAGATTTAACAAAAGCCATCAAATATATTTATGAAAGTAGCGGTACTGCTAAATATTTGATGGCAACCGATTCCTATAATACGGCAGCAAAGATTGCCTATCATACAGCAGAAAACTTACCGACCATACCTCGATTACCTCTCATCCCAATATACTCAGAATATCAAGATACCTGGATAACGACGTTAACAGACCTAGAAAAACTTTCAGATCAAGGTAATGTGAAATATGTCATAGCTGCATCGGGGATCCAAAGCTTGAATTTTGAATTCTGGAGTTGGTTAAATGGACATGCAGATGACGTAACTATCATGACAGGATTGCCTTTTGACGGTGAAATGAGGGTGTTCAGAATCCGTTAGGTTTTTAATGGAATAGTTAATCTTCATCCATACCAGTTAGCTCAGTAGATTTCCCTTGAGGGCAAATTTGAACCCTCATTCGGTTAAAAGTTGAGAGAAAAGTACAAGTCAATTGTATCAGCAACTTAATCTTGGAGGTTTTATGTACTTTAAGCAGAGTGAGGAGCACGATGAATGGAGGTCTCAGCAAATACATCATGGCTCAGGTTTCATTAAACGTCGAAACTTGTTTGGTTCAGACAGTCATTTGCCTGTACAGATTGAAGTATGGGAACTGGATGAAGGAGTCAGTGAAGGAGAGCACACTCATGGGGAAGAGCGTCGTTTGGAAGAAATTTATTACTTTTTGGAAGGCAGCGGAATAATGAATATCAATGGGGAAACAATAGATGTGACTCAAAATGATGCTGTTATGGTACCCCCTAATGTTGACCATGGAATAAAAAATACAGGAATCGGCCCCTTGAAAATGATCATCGTGTGGGGTATATCATTTTAAAAATCATTCTATAGAGGCCTTCTTTCCATAAGACCTCTTGAAAATTTTAGCCAAAGGAAGAGTCAGAGATGAAATACGATTTCATAATAGTTGGGGGAGGTTCTGCCGGCTCCGTAT
>CAYMZR010000085.1:0-9390 GCA_964394975.1 uncultured Dehalococcoidia bacterium
TGAAGACACTACTTCTGGAAAGATTAATTCCTGGGGGCCAGATAATAAATGTGGAGAAAGTAGAGGATTACCCAGGGTTTCTTGAAGGAATAAGCGGTGCCGACTTTTCAAGTAAGCTCCAGGAGCAAGCTATCGGAGCTGGTACTGAATTCGATATGTCAGAAGTGACTGGAATCAGGAAATTGGATAATCAGTGGGTGGTGGAAACTTACGAAGGGAAGAAAACTGCAAAATCAATAATATTGGCAGCTGGATCGACTTTAAATAAATTGGGAGTACCTGGAGAAGATGAACTGGTTGGTGCTGGCGTGTCATATTGCGCAACTTGTGACGGTTCCTTTTTTATTGATCAAAAGGTATCTGTTATAGGTGGAGGTGATTCTGCACTCCAAGAGGCTATAACGTTGACAGATTTCGCATCTAAAGTAGATATATTTTGCAGATCAGAAACATTACACGGACAACAAATACTTCAAGACAGGGTTTCAAATCACGAAAAAATAAAAGTTCATTTAAACGTAGAAGTGAAAGAGATCCATGGAGATGGAATGGTGGAAGGGATCTCGCTTATTGATCTGCTTTCTGGAGAGTCTACTAGAATTCACACGGATGGCGTTTTCATATTTGTTGGGCTTACGCCCAATTCGGATTTTCTGGAGGGCTTACTTGATACTGATGAGGGAGGGCATATCAAGACGGATATAAATCTAGAAACATGTGAAAAAGGTATTTTTGCCGCTGGAGACGTAAGAGCCAATTCCGCCTCACAACTGATCAGCTCAGCGGGTGATGGGGTTACGGCTGCTGTGAATGTAAAAAAATATCTTACTGGTCAGAAACGCAACTGATCTTGCAAGAACATTTGGCAAAAATATCCCCAAAACACCAAAAAATACTGAAGATTTATAAAAATGGTAGGTTAACTTGAACTGGTTATTAGTGATTCTCGGAGGAGCAGCAGGGGCTGTATGCCGATATGGTACAGATCGCATGGCGAACTCCTACCTTGGTTCTAGTCTAGTAGGAACTTTTTCAGTAAATATTATTGGATCACTCATTTTGGGTTTTTTGGTAGGCTGTGCTTTGAACAAAGCTAACTGGAATCAGGAATATTCATTGCTTTTAGGGGTAGGATTTTGTGGATCTTTTACCACCTTTTCCACTGTGACAGTATCTAGCATACAGCTTATATCTAATGGTAACTACGCGAAGGCTATATTTTATTTGGTTTCTAGTGTAGTAATTGGATTAATAGCTGCTCTCGCCGGTATGTGGATAGCAAAAATACCATTTAATTTTTATTAGTATCTAAATCTTCCATCAATTTTGTTACTTCTGCAGCTTCTCCCGCAGATGGGATTTGACCTCCATAACAAACACGTGCAAAAGCATTTGTAATTTTTTTTACGATACCTACATCAAAAATACCATATAGAAATGGTTGGAATTCTTTGGGAGTGGTAAAGGATGATTTATCCATACCGTTTTTCGAACTCAAATATAACAATTGGTAGTACGACCCCAAAATAGATTTACTGTTATCATCAAGATGCTCAGGTATGACAAAATCTTTCTTTACGCGGGAATCTCTTCTACGAAGTAACCTCTTAGCTATATCAAGCAAATCACTCATAGAACCTTCTGATCCTTCAATCTCAGATTTGATCCCCGCTTCAGATATTTTCTGCTGTCTGTTAATTCTTCTAAAGGCAATCCCAAGAACAAGGATCAAGATAGTTATAAGGATAAATATTGCCGCATATTCAAAATATTGCATTACAACAGAAGGCTCTTCTGATACGGGCGCATTAGCTAAACCTTCCAGGACATTTCCTAACCCCAAGGGTTGTTGTTGCTGGGCAGGTTGATCAGGAAGATTACTATCACCAAGAACCCAACTGAAAACTTTGACCATAAACTGAATCAAATAAATAATTGGGATGGCAACCAAGTAGACTATTCCCATAGCTATCCAGCTTATTAGTGTTGTGATGGGTGAAGAGACAGTCCCCAATAAATCTTTGCTTAAAGAAGCAAAGACAACACCAACTGAAATTACAGCCACTACCAATAAAGAGATGATCCTGAGCCATCCAAAATTAGGTTTATCAATGTCTGAAGAGGGTTTGATCCTGCCGATGGCCAAACCCGACAAACTCGCGGCGAAAAAGAAATACATTAAAGTAGACATTGATAAATCAGCAACATGAAAAATATCGATTGTAACTGTAAAGGCCATTACAATTATTCCAATCTTAAAAGTAGAAAACAAAGCTTCCAAAAGAAAGTCATTTGACCCGGAGAGACCTCCCTTTATCCACATAAAAGCGCTCATTAAAGTCGCCAAGGCAATCGATAGGCCAATTTCTCCATTTTCATAATTCCATTGATCAAGGTTCAAACCCCAGGACATAGAAAAGCCTTGTTCATCGGGAATATTTGAAAGCCCAATAAGGGAATAACAAATGACCGCTCCTGATAACATTTGGAGTACAACGGCAATTGAAAATCTCAAATTTAGCAAATTCAACAGTTTAGTAATATACAGAGATGAGGCGTACGCTGTGAAACATGCACCATATGCAAGAGGACTACGCTCTAAAGAAATAATCACTCCTATGACAGCAAAAATTGAATATAGCCAGACTGAGTCGGATAATATCAAACACAGTGCAACGATTTTAGATTGGTACGAATTCACCTACTGACTCCATACGACTAAAATGAGCCCCAATCTCGTATTTTATGAAATCTTCCTCGCTGATCTCACATAGCTCATCAGAAACGTTAATAAGAACTACCTTACAGCCAAATTTTTCAATATTCCTTAGAGAGTCCAAAAGGTCCTGGGTAAAAAACGAAGTAACCAAAACCACCGTAGAACCAAATGGGAAGCCTTTATACCAAGTATTCAAATTTTCAGAAATAGAACCTGATGAAATCGGGCCTAAGGTAGCCAACGTTTCCAATATCAATTTTAGTTGGTCCTCTGATTGAGATGCAGGTATTTTCATAGGTAAATCGGATAGCACAGGGGTACCATTGGAAAAGAACCCAAGGTTGAATCCCTCACCACTACAGTGGCTAGCTATGGAAGCTGCGGCAGTTATTACTCTTTCTAAATTTATTGCAGAATAGCCTTCCCATACCTTTGCAGATGTTTCAACTGAGACAGCCAAAATAACATCACTTTTATTTGTGGACTCAAATGTTTTGACCATTAATTGTGTTTTTTTTGCTGTATATTTCCAATCGATTGTATTCAGCGGATCTCCTTTTTCATAAGTCCTTATACCCCTATTCCAAAACACATCTTGATATATGTTTAGAGCCGTTATTTTTTCACCCAATGGTCTTGATTCTGGCATACCCATATCAGGTAAATTTATTATCTGAGGATAAACCAGTATGTAATCTCGAGTGGGGGTTGTTTTTCTACTCTGAAACAACCCAAATATATCGCCACCAAAAATATTCACAGACCCCAAGCGATGAAACCCTCTTTTATTCGGCTTAAGTGAATAATCCCACGCTGTTTTTTGATAGGCAGACACAGAGGTTGAGTGGGTGATTGAAACAGCGTCAAAAGTTGCACTTGGTTTAATGTTTGAACCGACAAGATTTAAGCAGTGAGGAATATCGTCTACCGTATCGATCCTTGCCAGTGGTATTGGTTTTTTATTGTGAAGCTCGATACGAAAAGGGACGGTGTCCCCAATGAAAACTCTTTTCTGTGGTATCACTCTGACATAATGAAGGTTTTCAAGTGAAACTTTGTTCCACAGCCAGGCCACACAAACCACTAGAAGACTCATAACGGACAAGCCTAGAAGCATTCCCTGGCCCGAAAACAATCCAATAATTACCAAGGTAATTATTATCAGGATCCAAAAGTCGTGCCAAAACTTTTTTACCATAACTTTAGCTTAGATCGCTTCCATGGGCACAACGACTTCTGCCATTATTTCTTCTAGTATCTCATTCGCACCAAACCCTCTTAGTCGAGCATTAGATGTAGGAATGATCCTATGCGACAATACCAAATTGGTAAGACTCTTCACATCATCAGGTATTACATAATCCCTACCATCCAAAGCGGCCTTCGCTTGGCTACATTTATAAAGTCCTAAAGAGCCTCTTGGGCTGGCGCCAATGATCAATTTATCATTTTCTCGAGTTGATCTAACTATCGATATAATATAGTCACGAATGTTCTCTTCCACTTTAACTGACGAAGAAAATTTCTCCAGATCTTTTATTGTTTTGCCGTTCGCAACAGGTTGTAGGTTTTCCGAATAACTTCCTTCATGAAACCTAAGTATGATGTCTGATTCTTCTCCTGCAGATGGATATCCTAATGAAATTTTCATCAAAAACCTATCCAGCTGGGCTTCTGGGAGAGGAAATGTCCCCTCCATGTCCAAAGGGTTTTGAGTGGCCAGCACAATGAAAGGTGTTGGTAAATTGCGACTATGTCCATCTACTGTCACTTGTGACTCTTGCATAGACTCAAGTAGGGCTGATTGAGTCCGAGGAGTTGCCCTATTTATTTCATCGGCTAGTATTATTTGGTTAAATATCGGGCCGCTCTGAAATTCAAATTCACTTAACTTTTGATTAAACCAGTTGACACCTACAACATCAGATGGCATCAAGTCAGGTGTAAATTGAATCCTTCCAAAACTGCAGTCCAGAGAAGAAGCCACCGCTCTGGCCAAGGTAGTTTTACCTGATCCAGGTACATCTTCAACAAGGACATGACCATTACACAGTATGGAAATCAATACCGAATCGATAGCATCCGATTTTCCAACGATAACCTTTTGAATATTATCTTTTATTTTCTCGACGGCACCTTTAAATTCATCAGCATCCGTAACCAAAGAAATCTCCCTTTATTAATGTACATGAAGCGGTATTGAAGCTAGCGGAGCAAAGCGCATCAAGCTGCAACCAAAGGTTAAGTATATACAGAAAAAAATTTAACTAGAACACTATTTGTTGGGATATACTAAACTCTTGTAAGATTTTTAATAATTTGATGCCCGGTGGTGTAGTGGTAGCACTAAGGACTTTGACTCCTTCGACCCAGGTTCGAATCCTGGCCGGGCAGCCAACATATGGCTGCTCAAAAAAAATCCCAAGAAAGTTACTATAATTGAACAAAATTACGCCTTTCGTATTGAATCCCCCGAGCCATATTTAAATCCAAACCTTTAATCACAGATGACTTCAAAGATGACAATAATTTCGGGTCTAATTGAGCCAAATTTCGTGCAACATCTTGCACGGTACGATCTAGGTTTTCATCTGCAACAACTCGGTCAATCAACCGAATTTCAACTGCTTCTGAAGCAGGTATCAATCTGTTAGTCATAATTATTTCCAGAGCTTTGCTGGCTCCGATCATATTGCGCAAGGTTTGGGTTCCTCCAGCAGCGGGTATCATACCCAAAGCGACCTCTGGCATCCTGAAAACCGAACTGTCTGCAGCAATTCTGACATCACAAAGAGAGGCTATTTCAATACCGGATCCAATAACATATCCATGTAATTTGGCTATAATTGGTTTTCTAAGAGATATGAAAAGCCCCCATAAATCTCTTTCCCATCTAACTTCTCTGGAAATTACCTGAGATGGAGTAGTTCCAAATTCAGTTAGGTCTGCCCCAGCACAAAACCCTCTTTCCCCTTCCCCACTAATAATCGCGACTTTTGATTCATTGTCGTCTCTATAAAGTTCCAAAGTTTGAAAAAGCATGTCTCTCATTTCGACATTGAAAGCATTTATTCGGTCCGGTCTATTCAACTTTATATGAGCGACACCATCAGCAACCTGATACAACACTACTTCATCTTTTGGACTAACTAATTCCATATCGCTTTTTTCATCGGCCCAGGAATTTAGGCGGTTTTTTATTCAAAAAAGATTCGATTCCTTCAGTTCTGTCACTTGTACTTTGCAAAATCACATTTAGGTCAGTTTCTAATCTTAATCCTTGACTCAAAGTCATATCAGCTCCACTTAAAATCGCCTCTTTCAGATATTGAGCCGCAATAGGTCCATGTCCAGCTATTTGAGACCCTAAAGCAATGGCCTCTTCAACTAGATTTTCCGAAAAAAGGTACTGCACAACACCTATTCCCAGAGCTTCTTGGGCAGAAAAAACCCTACCAGTCAATAACAAATCCATCGCTCTTCCAGCACCGGCTATACGTGGCAGCCTTTGAGTTCCTCCGTCTGTGGGGGTAAAACCTTCCATAATATGAGACATAGAGAATCTACTATCTGTGCTTGCGATCCTTATGTCACAACATAGAAACAACTCGAGTAATGTGAGATGCGCCTCAGACTCAACTATGCCAATGGTAGGAAATCTTATACCTGAAACAAGATCGCTAATGAAATAAAATTCATACCTAGCATCGATAGGTTTAGGTTTCAATTTGACATCACTTAAGTCTATTAAGACTACAGCAGAAGCTACATTACTGTTTATTTCCTGTACCGCATCTTCCAAGGACCAAAAAAGGTTCATGTATGAATCATTCTCATCACCTGATAGATTAAGAGAAATGAATTGAACTTTATCTTCTTGAAACCCTTGCAGATTAACCATAATTAAATCCGCTTTCCAAATCTAGATGGCTTAAACAACATCGCTTGTGTCCGGTTCGAGTATTTCATTTTCATCTGTCAAAATACCGTATTGGGGAGGGTTATTGAAATATATTATTAGCTCTTTTGCAGAGGCAGCAATAGGAGGTCCCAATACAACACCCCAAAGACCGGCTATCTCACTACCTATTACAATAGATACCAATACCATTAATGGATGAAGCTTCATAGCAAAACTTTGAACCCGAGGCACTATGATTGCTCCTTGAAATATCTGGACGCCTAAATATAAAAGCAACACCCAAAGAATTTTTTCTGGAGATGTAGAAAGTACTACGATGATAGTAGGTATAACAGCGAGCCAAGCACCCACAATTGGCACCAACTCAAATATACCTGCAACAGCCCCCAAGAGCACGGCATATTTCACGCTCATCAGCATTAGACCAATGGAAATCAAGGCCCATACCACAGCAGCTAATGTGAACTGAGCCCGGACGTAAGCGCCAATAATTCGATTAAGAATCCTGAGAACATAGACTACATGAATCTGAACATCTGTTGGAAATACTTCTATAAAAGATTCCCGAACAGATTCTCTATCCTTTAAAAAATAAAACACAAACAGCGGTAGCACTACCAGTCCCACAACTAGAGTAAGAGCATGAACGGCCGCTACTGCTGTTCTACCTATAAGACCTGTAAATGCACCTAACAGTATCTCTCCACCATTTTCCAATAATCGATCAATTTCCACTCGTATTTCTTCTGGAATGTTGGCAGCATACTCCGTATTCCAACTCTCCACAGTTGTTCTTGCGTCTCTTATTAAGTTAGGTATGTCAGCAATCAACTCACTTGATTGCTTAAACATGGGCGGTATAACTAATAGAAGTCCTCCAGCAATTATCAGAAAGGACATTAATATCACGATTGCAATTGATATAGCTCGGGCTAATTTAGGTTTTATGGTTCTAAGCGGAATAATTTTTTCGAAAAAGTTAACAAATGGATTAAGAATATAGGTAAGAACTATACCTAGAACGAAGGGAAATAAGGCTCCCCTAACCAGGTAGAGAGCGAAGCAAATAACAAGACCAATAAAAACGTAAAGCGACACTTTAGCCACTTTTTCCAGTGGAGCATTGAAGTTACCTGGCTGTTGCATAGTTATGGGTCCAACGGTTGAATCTCTGGCCCATTATGTTACTTGATATCAGTTGAAGCAAGGGACAAGGTACTAACGGTAGAAGAATATAATGAATGCTCATCATGTTAGTCGCTATCGAGCAAATGCCTCAAATTTTAGGAAGGAATTACCACCACTCTTCTATCTCGTCCTTCTCCTGAACTTTCAGTATAAACGTCCACATTCTCGGCCAGAGCGACATGGACCAACCTTCTCTCTCTAGCTGACATAGGCTCCAACTCAATTGACCTTCCAGTTTTTACAACCCTTTGAGCGACGCGACTAGCTAAATTAGCCAAAGATTGCTTTCTCCTCTCATCGTAACCTTCCACATCAAGGGAAATATTCGCCCTTTCACCCGTTTGCCTGCTCACAATGAACCTAGTTAGAAACTGTAGAGCCCGTAAGGTTTCCCCTTTTCGCCCTATCAATAACCCAGAATCATCACCTTCTATCTCAAAAACCGGAGCTCCAGTCTCTTCATTGTCCGCTTCTTTGAGATTGACAACAACATCAACATCCATGTGAGACACAAGATTATTAATGACTTCACTAGCAGAATTCAGTGTATCTGAGATACCGTCTACTTTTGTAACCCTTACAGCGGCTAATTCACTACCTATACCTAGGATGCCAGGCTTGCCCCTGCTAATGACGTCTATTTCTACCTCTACGCGATCGGCGTCTAGTTCTCTTAGGGCGATTTCTATCGCTTCTTCCACTGTCTTGGCGGTCATCTCTATCGACTTCATCTATTTGTTCCTCCTCCAGATCCGGAGCTGGTCCCCCAGCAAGAGCTGCCGCAGGTTGTGATGCCCGGTTACTGGCAAATTTAACTAAATTCTTAATGGGATCCCACCCTGTGATGAAACCCTGAATGACAATACCTACAATGTTCGAGACTACCCAATATAAAGCCAACCCACTTGGGAATTGCATCGTAAAAAACCCGAACATAATAGGCATCATCCATAGCATCATTCTATTGGTTGAAGCTTGCCTGTCATCCATAGCAGGCATCGTAGTCATTTTTTGCATAAACCACATGGAAACGCCAACCAAAATCGGGAAAACAGGGAGAGGATCAGGGTTAGCTAAATTTAACCACATGAAATTGCTATTTACAGGAACCACATCATGTACTAAAGGTAGCCATTCATATAAATGGCCCGATAAGTTTACCAAGCTTTCAGGAGTGGTCGGCACAGTTTGCAAAATTGCCTGATATAGGCCAATCCATATCGGAAATTGTATGAACATAGGCCCCAAACAACCGATCGGATTAACCCCCTGCTCCTTATATAACTTCATGGTCTCTTGCGACTGCCTCTGCTTATCATTTTTATATTTATTTTGAATCTCTTTTATCTTTGGTTGAAGTGCAGTCATGGACTTCATTTGCTTACTTTGTTTTACAGTTAAAGGCATCATGGCTGCCCTAATAATCACAGTGAAAAGTATTATGGCCAACCCAAAATTACTAATAGCTATGCTATAGAGAATTAATAAGCTGTTTATCATCGGTTGGATGATTACGCTATTCCATAATTGAGAGAATATTTCCAAAATTATTGTCCTCTAT
>CAYMZR010000086.1:0-9113 GCA_964394975.1 uncultured Dehalococcoidia bacterium
TTTACTTCTTGGCAGCGGCAGTGCCGATTTCAGTGGTTCTATCTTCTCTTGTGACCGCGTTATTAATTAGGAAAAACACCCCATTTAGTGACGATGCCATAAATAATGCAGACAATACTATTGAGATAGCTACTCCAATGGTTGTACCTGAACCTGAATCTACGCCCAAAGTGGCGGTGGAGCAGCCAGGCCGTGGCCCCATTCCAATTAATGTCCACGAAGTTCCAACCACCAGTCCACCCAATTCTCAAGAACCTACTTTAGTTCCGACAATATCTACTTTTGAAGTGACAGAAAACCCAACAGATCTTTTTTTCCATGAAGGATCTATATGGGTTGCTTCGCAAGATGAAGATGGAATTGCCAACTATTCTATGGATGGGGAGTTGATTTATTCGATGCCACTTCACCCTTATCCCAATTCATTGGCACATGATGGTGATGAGCTTTGGGTAGGAACATATTTTGCAGTGAGAACCTTTGATTTAAAGGGTGGTATGGGAAGTGCTCCTGTTGAACTACGCCGACCTTCGGATATGCTTTATGCAGGTGATGCCATGTGGATTGCCAATTCAGGTAGGGATGTAGTTACTATGGTCACCAAGGATAGACAAACAGTTAAAAATATCCAGTCCGGGACCAAGCCACAAAAATTAGCATTTGATGGACAGCATATTTGGGTTGTTAACCACGGAGACGACACTATTTCAAAAATAGATCAAGCTGGTAATTTGATTGGTACTTGGAATACAGGTGGAGGGGCGAGAGGAATAGCCTATGGTGGTGATCATATATGGATAACAAATTCCTTAGACGACACCTTAAGCAAGTTTACGTTGGAAGGAGATAGAGTAGCTGACTATATAACAGGAACTTTGCCCGGTGATGTCGTTTATGATGGGCAAGGTATCTGGGTCGCAAACCGCACAGATAAAACGGTTACAAAATATGGGATAGAGGGTAACCATTTAGGAACCTTCCACATTGGAAATACACCAAATACTCTTGCCACAGACGGTCAAGGTACTGTTTGGGCAGCACATTCAGCAGAAGGGTTGGTTTCAAAATTGGTTGTCGAGGATGTCACCATTGCTACTTATCCCGTTGGTAATGCCCCAGAGCCCATAATATTTGATGGTGACAATTTATGGGTTGGCAATGCTCTTTCTCATACCATTATGAAAATTGGATTGGATGGACAGCAGCAAGCGGTCTATGAATCGCATGGCAGAGAACCTAATGCTCTTTTATTTGATGGAGAAAATATATGGTCTGCAAATCAATTCGATCATAATGCCACCAGACTTTCACGTGACGGGGAACTCCTTGGTACCTACTCAGTATCCACTTTACCGAGAACATTAGCTTTTGATGGAGAAAATGTTTGGACTTCCGGCTGTTGGGAAACCTTACTCTATAGACTGGATCTTGAAGGAAATGCAGTTCCCCCTGTAGAAACGGAAGGTGCCGGGCCGATAGTTTTGTTTTTTGACGGAGAAAATATCTGGGCTGCAAATGCTCATAGTGACAGTGTTACCAAATTTGCTAAAGATGGAAACCCAGAAGGTAATTTTTCGGTCGGTGATGTTCCTATAGCATTTACAGAAGAAGTAGGGAATATTTGGGTAGCTAATTGGAGAGAACATACAGTATCTAAATTATCAAAAAATGGTGAAGATTTGGGGAGATTTCAGACAGGGAGATTACCTTACGGAATTGCTTATGATGGGGAGTATATTTGGACAGCAAATAGTATGGATGGAACGGTCACTAAACTTTCCACGGAAGGTGTTATGTTGGCGACATACCCTGTTGGCGCTGCCCCGGCCAAAATACTTCCTGTAAATGGGGAAATTTGGGTAACACTTACGAGTGACGATTCTATAGTTAAGCTGACCCCTTGAAGGTTTGACAACAATTAAGAAGAGGTTGATTGATGTTTCATATGGTTGATGAGCAGGGAAGTCCTGCTTGGGCAAGAGTATGCGACTTGCTATTTCAAGATAGGAGAGACGACGTTGGTTATTATCTTGAGCAAGCTTCACCAAAAGGGTCTTCAGTGTTGGAAGTAGGTTGTTCTACTGGGCGGATAACAGAATTCCTTGCAGATTTTGGCAAGGAAGTGCACGCAGTAGATCCTTCAACTGAAATGTTATCTATTGCCAGAAATAAAATTGAAAAATTATCCAATCCTGGCCAAGTTTCATTTAGCCAGTCAGCTTTTCCTGAATTGAATATCATTGCAGACAGAAAATTTTCTTTAGCGATCGTGCCTTCACTGGCATTTATGTCGATTCTTTCGTCTGAAGAACAACAAAAATTTCTCCATAATTTGAGGCGGGTTTTGAAGCCTGGAGGGAAATTGATCGTTGAGATGAATGTACCAGATCAAGATGTCATTCTGGGTGATCCGGCCACCCTGTACCATCTCATGGACGTTGAAAATAAACAAGATGACGGGAAATTAGTTTTTTATCATCAGAGATATTACGATGATTATGAACAGATTGTGGAAACGAAAATAGTAGTGGAATTTGTTGATATTCAAGGAATTGTCCAGGAAAAGATTGTCCATGATCTTTTTTTCAGGTATACCTATCGCTGGGAAATGTACCATTTACTACGCATCTGCGGGTTTGAAATTTTATCCTTACAAGGAGATTTTGATGATAATCCTTTTGATGCGGACAGTGACAGGATGATTTGGATAGCCGGGGCGAGATCTTAAGAAGGGAAGACGTCTGTATCCATTTATTTGTATTCAAAGACCCCTGTGAGATCGATATAGGATTTTAGCGACGAATCAAGGCCGACCGCACTTTGGAAATGAGTAATCGCCTCTTTTGGATTGTCTGAGGCCAAATAAGCCAGCCCTAGATTGTAGAGAATGGTTGGATTGTTAGGATCTAAGTCTAAGGCAGTATTTAAATGAATAGTAGATCCATTAATCTGTCCCAAGTTATAAAGAGCGATTCCCTTATATAAGTGAGGTATTGAATCTGTTGGGTTTTCCTCAATAGCGGAACTCGCTCTTCCCAGAGCAGTAGAATAATTCTCAGCGTTGAGATCGTTATAAGCTTTTTTGAGATTGTTGTAATAGTCACCATAAGATATTTCTCTGGCCATATTAAAGTTTCTAATCGCATCCTCAAACATATCCAATTCCCCATAAGAATTTCCTAAGTACAGATAAAGGTCTGAATTGTTAGGTTCCAATTCAATGGCAGTTGAGAAATTTCTGACAGCCTTTTGAAAGGCGCCCATTTGGTAATATGATGAGCCTCGTAAAGACCATGCTTTCGTCATTTTGGGCTTTTGGTTTATCACTGATGAATAATCTGCTACAGCTTTTGAAAAGTCAGAATTACTTTCATGTATTTTCCCTCTCAGGAGAAAAGCTTCGATGGCATTGGGATTGACTTTTATTAGTTCATCCAATAGCTGTTTTGCTTCTTCAGGACGACCTTCTATTTGGTAGTTACGGGCCTGATCCAATCGAGTGTCATAATCAGGAGAATTACATCCCAAGAAAAATGCGATTGCCATAAAGACCATGATCGTCATGGGCAAAAAGCCAGGAAATAATGTGTAACGAGGACAGAATTTTTGCGGTGCCAATCCTAAGTGAATGGACTGCACCGCACTATCAGATATCTATCTTTCTCTCGGGAACCAGTAGCAACCATACTCATCGGCACAATGGGCACAGTGAGCAGTCCTATGGCCCGGCGCCACTTCTCTTGTGACCAATTCATTCTCCTCGCATAAAGGGTCTGGTTCTGGGCACAAGGGAGCATAACTACAACAAGACGGAGGATTTATTGGTGAAGGTACCTCACCTTCAAGTAATAATTCCTCTTTTTGATCATTAGGGTGGTATGGAAGCGCTGCACCAATCAAAGCCTGGGTATATGGGTGGGTTGGTGTGTCAAATAATTGGTCAGTGCTAGCTTCCTCGACCAGTTTACCTAGGTACATGACACCCATTTTGTCACACATATATCTAACCGTGGCTAGGTGGTGCGCAATTAACAAGTAAGTAAGACCGTGCTCTTTTTGTAGGTCCATTAGAAGGTTCATTATTTGAGCTCTAATAGATACGTCCAAGGCTGATACTGGCTCGTCAAGGACAATAAGCTTTGGATTTAGTGCAAGCGATCTTGCAACACCTATTCTTTGTCTCTGCCCGCCTGAAAACTCATGCGGGTATAGTTCAGCCTGGTATTCCTGCAAACCAACTTCTTCCAGAATGTCTCTTACCTTGGTCCGAATCTCTCCTCGCGTCATCGTCGTATTTACTTCCAATGGTTCTGCGATGATACTTTCTATCTTCATGCGTGGATTTAGAGAAGCCCAAGGGTCTTGAAACACAGCTTGGACGTTGGATTTGTATTCTCTTTTGCCTTCTTTGTCCGCGTTTATTGCATCCTTCCCGTCATAAAAAATTTCCCCGTCAGTGGGATCTTCCAACATGAGTACCATTTTGGCCGTAGTGGATTTACCACAGCCAGATTCTCCCACTAGTCCATATGTCGTACCCGGTTCAATTGTGAGGCTTATACCATCCACAGCTTTCAAAAATTCCTTCTTTCCCGTCAAAGAACCAAACATCCCACCACCGACCTGGAAGTGTTTCTTAAGATTTCTAATCTCCAGCAAAGCTCCGCTTTCACTTGTCATATTGAACCTCTTTTTGTGCTCTTATTTGGGATTTATAGCGCTCTTGGGAACCATTTGCAGCCGTGTGTTTCCATACACGCAGCACAGTAAGCTACCCAATGGCCGGGAGACTCTTCCTTAAGGATCGGTTCTAGTAATGCACAGTCTGGATTAGGGTCATCCTTGTCACATTCAGGCTGGAAATTACAACCTGATGGTCGATTCGTTACGTTAGGAGGGTTCCCGGGAATAGCATATAGCCTCTCAACGTTCTCCTCCATCCTCGGGACGGACCTAATCAACGCTTCAGTGTAAGGGTGAAGCGGGTTGTCAAAAATTTCGGTAACAGTTCCCTGTTCGACGATTTTCCCGGCATACATAACAGCAACTCGGTCGCACATCTTTGCAACTATTCCGAAGTCATGCGTTATAAAAATGATACCGACTCCAGTATCTTCTTGTAGGTCTCTTAGCAGGTTCAAGTATTGGGCTTGAATTGTTGCGTCAAGGGACGTTGTTGGTTCATCAGCTATCAACACTGAGGGGTTACAAGAGATACCAATTGCTCCTACTACACGTTGCCTCATTCCACCAGATAACTGGTGAGGATAATCCTTCATTCTTGTGTCAGGTGCCGGTATGCGGACCTTTCTCAGCATGTCAATAACGGTTTCTTTCAACCCTTGTCCTTTGAGGCCTTCGTGTATCTTCAATGCCTCACCGACCTGATCTTCAATGTCAAATACTGGATTTAGGGCTGTCATAGGGTCCTGTAGCACCATAGCTATTTTGTCCCCTCGGACTTTATTCATCTCGCCTTCGTCGAGGTCAAGAAGGTTTTCCCCGTCGAGGAGAATTTCACCACCAACAATGTGACCCGGAGGAGATGGAATAAGCCGCATTACAGAGCTAACTGTGACTGATTTTCCCGAGCCGGACTCTCCGACAATCCCGAGAGTTTCACCTTTTCTCAAGTTAAAACTAACGCCATCGACCGCCTTGGTGACACCCCAACGTGTCACAAAATAGGTCTGAAGGTCGTTAACTTCTAATACTACGTCGCCAATTCGGCTATCTGAAACCATGACTTGAACTCCTATCTCATCTGGTTCTTGTTGTTTTCACCGATAATTTTGCAGTTCGTATGAAAACAGCGCCTGAATTCAGGCACACTTCGACTAATTAAGTACCCGCCACTATAACGAACGAGATCGGAAAAGGCAATAGCTGTACAGGCACAAATTGAGATGATATGAATGCTTCAAAACTATTCAGGTTTGGGGAAAAAATTAGCGCCTTTCATGATCATGTCTTGTTGGCTAATAATCAAATCTTTTACTCTGGGAAGATAATCTTTTGTCCACCTAGGATCGGACCTAACTTTTTCTCTTGAATCTTCAAAATGGCTATAATCTCTGTAGCCCCAGATGTGGACGACGCGGTTGAGCGGGCCCACATCGGTGTAATACCAACCTGCTAGCTTTATTCCTTGAGCTTGCCGGATTGTGAAGGCTACTTCTTCCACAGCCTTCATGTATTCCGGGACTGATCCAGGTTTTAAGTCATAGATTCTCATGTCGTATATCAAAGGCTTCTCCTTTATTTGCATAAGCTGCAGGCATTAGTATCATAAGAAATGATAATAAACATATAATTATCAGCTATTGAAATATTTATTCATATCACTATAATTCCCCCTTGGTCTCGAAATGTTAGCCGGTTTTGCTGGATAAGTTGATTCCTAGTAAGGCTATAAATGAGATCAAGTAGTAAATGTATATGTTAATTAAGGATTGTAAAACTAGTGGAATTGGTTTCGCTTATAAGATATTTAATCTGATTAAGGTAAAAAGGTTGATACCAATTTTGGTAACAGATTAAGTGGGTATTTAAAAATGGTTGATTACAGAGCTTGTCCAAAATGTCGTGGAGATATGCATACTCGTCGAGATACTTTTGGCGATTTTAAAGAATGTATCCAGTGCGGATTCATGCAGGATTTAGAACTACAGCAAAAATCGGGCGCATTGGTTGCTGGAGACGGCACCCAAAATAAAAAGGGTCAAGCGGCCTAATTTGCATTTTGATAGAATTTTCTGTTTCATAAACATGAAGTAGTTTTTCGATCAGAAACCTGGGTAAAATTGCTCTGTTTTTATGTTATAAGACAGCTCTTATATAGTTTTGAGCCAAAAGTGATTTCAGTTGACGACGCTTCCATTGATATTGACTGGTTATTGGTATATTAATAAAATCAACTTACTAGATTATTTTTGAATGCTACGTAATTTTTTAGCGCGGTTATGACGTATTGAAGATATTATGAAGATGTTGGGAGGTCAAAATGACAACTGCTCAAGGCCCGGTGCCACTTTCTATAGCGATTAGTGAAGAGGCGGCCCATCATGTAAAAGAATTTGCTGCTGCTGAGGGAAATCCGGAAGCCGACTTGAGGGTTGGAGTCAAAGGAGGAGGATGTTCTGGATTGACTTATATCTTGGAAATAGTAAGTGACGGCCCTAGAGAGACTGATAAGGTAATAGATGAGAATGGGGTTCGACTTTTTGTTGATAAAAAGTCTTATGTATTTTTGGCCGGCACGATTCTTGAATATTCTGGTGGATTAAACGGAAAAGGGTTTGTTTTCAACAATCCCAACGCTAAGACTACATGCGGTTGCGGTACTTCATTTAGTGTGTAGGTAGATTATTACTTGAGTGAAAACCCTGTTTTTGTAGATCTAGTTGACTATTTCAGCAGGATAGATTTATACGGGGAAGATTCCTTGGATCTCCTTGATAGATTATCTACCAATAAACTTGAAAATCTTACAAAGCCGTATATGGGCATGGGCTCGGTTTTGACTACAAATAAAGGTCGGATAATTGATCTTCTAAGTGTGAACCGACTTCCAGACAAAATTCTGCTGATTACCGCTAAAAAAGCAAAAAGAAAAGTCATCGAGTGGATTGAATTTTACACTATCATGGAGGACGTTTCGGTAGAAGACATTTCCGATAAAACATGCCATTTTCGGGTGATAGGTGAAGGACGCGATGAGCTATTTCCAAGGATATCGGAACTTTCGCTACATGACTCTATGAGTTGTGAATTTGAAGGTGAATCAGTAATTGTAATAAAAGAGGAAATGGCTACTGTTCCATGCATAGATGTCATAGGGGCTTCAACTGTACGTTCTAAACTTGAAGATTTTTTCTCCCAAAGGTTTAATCACGTTAATCTCGAAGAATTCAACCAATTGAGGTTGAAACTTGGTGTACCTTCATTTGGATTCGAGTTAACAGAAAAATTTAATCCACTTGAAGCAGGCTTAATCTCTCATATTAGTTTTAACAAGGGCTGTTATATCGGCCAGGAAGTGGTCGCTAGGTTAGACACCTATGACAAAGTTCAACGAAAGCTTGTTAGATTAGCTTGGCAGGGAAATCTTGAGCAAAAAGAAATTACATGCAACGGCAAGCCAGTGGGTGTTGTAACTTCGGCAGAAAAAGGGATTGGATTGGGGTTTGTTCGAAACGCCTACGCAGAACTTGAAAAGGAATTAGACTGCGGTGATCGAACGATTGTGGTAAGAGAGATACTAGCTGGGTAGCTATAATTCTTTAGTTGGTAAAGGGGCAGGCAAAGTAACACCTCCGTCAACAACAATGACTTGACCTCTTATCATTGCCGCATCCTCGCTACACAAGAAGGCCGTCACTTTCGCTATGTCTGTTCCTGTTATTACCCTCCCGGCTAAAGTATTTTTTACAGCCGATACCATGTCTTTCTTGTTTGGAAAGGATTCCAAAGCATCCGTTTGAACGTATCCTCCTGACACAGCATTAACATTAATGCCTTTATGAGCCAGTTCTACAGCCAAATATCTCGTAAGTGACTCAAGTGCTGCTTTAGATGTTCCCACTGATAGGTAATATGGCAGAACTTTTCTGGAACCTTCCGAAGTAATGTTCACAATGGATCCGCCATTTAACATTAATTTTGCTGCTTCGATCGAACACAACCACGGTGCTCTGGCATTGATGTTCATTGCCCAATCCCAATGCTTTGGAGTTAATTCATCGACATTTCTCTGAACTCCAGAGGCTGCGTTGTTAACCAAAACATCCATTGTGTCGAATTTTTCGGCGATTGACTGGAACATCTTCGATATCTGATCTGGTTCTGCTAGATGAGCACGTAATTTCAAACACTTAACACCCAAATCTTCTATCTCTTGTTGAGCTTTTTCGGCCGCATTGTGATTTCTAAAATAATTGAAGACTATGTCGTAGCCAAGGTTGCCGAATTCTAAGGCTATAGATTTTCCTATGCCTCTTGAACCACCTGTTATGAGTGCCACCTTATTTTGAACATTAGCCATCGATAAATTTAGGCCTCGTTTGCTAGATAGCCATACCTCCATCCACACTGATTATTTGTCCAGTTATATA
>CAYMZR010000087.1:0-9084 GCA_964394975.1 uncultured Dehalococcoidia bacterium
TTCCAGTTTGAGCCACTTGAATGGACTTATTGGCAGATGCAATAAGGTCTTCGTAGATGATGCTGAATTTGGAGAATCCTTCTGCGGTAAACTCCAATACGAGTGCCTCTGCGGTCTGTATCGGGGCGGCAGGATTTTCACCATTTTTCTCTTCCTCGGTAAGGAAGGTTCCATCCGCTTCCACTTCCTCGGCTCTGATGGATAGGACATCATCGTTTGTAATATTTGTTACTGGTATTGGGGGGACGTCCGTAGTTCTATGCTTGAATTCAAGCCTAGCAGTTTCCCCAATGAGTGCCTTTGCACGACCAGGGTCCTTTACGCCGGGCAACTGTATTAATAGTCGATCCTCACCCAATATTTGGATAATAGGTTCACCTAACCCGGAGGCATTAACTCGACGCTCAATGGTTCGCAGTAGAGATGCCATTTGATCTTCAGTTACTCCACCCGGCACACCTGTTTCAGGATTTATTGCCCGGTATATAAGATGACTTCCTCCTTGCAAATCCAACCCTAGAGTCAGCCCAAGTAAATTATCGGAACCTCGCTCATAATTATTCAGGGTCACCTTTTGGACACCCAGAACCATGGCACAAACGATGGTTAGAATCGCAATCGTTATGAGTATTCGAGCATTTCTACGCAATATATTCTCCAGAAGTCATACGGTGTCTTATTAGCTCCAATGCTTCTTCTTTACTGGAAACTAATCCTTCCATACGAGATTCTTCAACATCTTCAATTAAAATACCAATTAAAGGTCCAGGTTTTAGACACAACCCAACCATTATATCGTGTCCTGACAAAAGCTTACGCTGGTTTGTAGCCTTTTTGTACGATGATTCATTGTTTTGGATAATTTCCACGTTTCTGCAATGATCTTTCCATTCTTTTCTGGTTAGGTTAGGTCCCTTTGCTGCGATGTAATCCGCCATATTCAAATATAGGATATCTAAAGAGGCATCTCCGGTGTCTTTGTAAAATTTTCGAATGGCCTTCATGGTGGGTTTCTCACCAGGGTTTGATATTTGACTTGGTCTTAAATGATTTTCGACCTGATTTTTTATTAATGCCACTCCCAAATTACTGAATTTCAGGCGCTTCAAAATAGAGTAGACTATTTCTCCGCCTAATTTTTCGTGTGTTAAGAATCTAATTTTTCCATCTGCTTCAACCGTTTTAGTTTCAGGTTTCCCTACATCGTGCAAGATGCTCGACAATTTTAAAAGTGTAAGCCTACTGTGACCGTCTGAGTATATTTGACTGAAGTAGTTTTTATGAAGGTCAGTTATTGGAATGTAGTCTGCTATAAATTCTGGGAATGGACCGTTATTGATTAGGTTGCCTGTCAAAATATTTTCTACTTGGCCTGCTGTTTCCAGCATATGGTCCAAAACCTTCCAGTGATGATGCATATTTTGTTCAGTTTTTCTACATGCTTCTAATTCTGGGATCACATTAGTTAGGATTCCCAATTCATCCAGGGTTTTTAGATTTGTAACTGTGTTTTCTATTGAAAGCAATTTCAAGAATTCTTCCCTAACACGTTCGCCCGACGCTGTAGAAATTAGAACGCTGTCTTTTTGGATTTGCATTTTCGTTTCGTCATCTATGCCCAAACTGTATCGTGCTGACAATCGCACGGCTCGCAAAATTCTTAGGGGATCTTCCTCGAAGACATTCTTATTAGTCATTCGCAAACAACTGTTCTTGATGTCTTCAATTCCTTCGTGTTCGTTTATTATTTGCGATATTACGAACTGCGGCACACTTTCTACAAAACTCACTAGGTTTACATCCAATGCAAGTGTATTGATGGTGAAATCCCTTTTGGAAATATCGCAATGGATTCCTTCTTGAACTGTAGCTATGTCTATTTGTGTTTTATTTTTGGGATTGGATGGAATAACTCGGTAAATACCTCTTAAAGAATCCAATTCGAAGCATTTACCACCCGTAATTGTAGCTATTACATTACCGACTTTTCTAGCATTACCGACCACAGCTATATCTATGTCTGGATTGGGTATTTTTAGAATTGAGTCTCGCAATACTCCTCCAACTAAGTAAGCTGTTGCATTCGTTTGCCTTAATGCTTTCGCGATAAACGCTACTTGCTTAGGTAGGTAGTAATTCTGGGAAGCCTGAGTTTTCATGGCTAAGGTTTATCTGTTTTAATAGAAGCAGGGTTTTCTATATATTCCTCTTCTGAGTCTTGTAAGTCTTCTTGCTCTGTAGAATAGAGCTGCTGATGTTCGGCAAGATGGTCTGTGTACAAAATACCGTTCAGGTGATCTACTTCATGCTCAATAGCTTGTGACAGTAGATTTTCAGCTTCAAATTTAATGACTTGCTCGGTATGGTCTAATCCTCGGAATTTTATCCAAACCGATCGATTTACGATGCCTCGATAACCTGGCAGGCTGAGGCAACCCTCTTCCACTTCTCTTTTGCCACTGGTCTTCAGTATTTCTGGGTTGAAATATATTCTTGCTTCATCTTCCTCAGGCATTTGCAGAACTATAATTCTCCAAAGCTCGCCAACTTGGTTTGCTGCCAGTCCTACGCCGCCTTTCTCCCTCATAGTTTCTACCATGTCGTAGGCTAATCTTTGTTCTTTTGTTGATATTGACCTAACCCTTTTTGCTCTTTTTCTTAGCATTGGGTGAGGAATTTCTAGTATTGGTAGTATTGCCAAAAGTTTCTTCTCCACCTTTCGTGTAGCACACTTAATAAATCATTATAGTGGATTGAAGTGTTTTATCTGTCCCAGTACCCTTCCTCATATTCATCTGATCTTAAGTGGTCATCGGGATTACTATCTGACATTCTGTGTTTTAGCCATCCCAAGATAGAGAAAAAGAGCCCTATTAAGAATGCCATAGATAATATCAATGATGTCCCAAAGCTACCGATATCCACATCTATTTTGTTTTCATACCTGTTTGAAAAAGTATTCATCCAATTCGATTGAAGTTCTTGTATCGAATCCCCGTAAGTGATAAAAATGGCCTCATCTATTGGATTACCTGAATCTATCCTATTGATCAGGTCCTTCATTTTATTGTCGCCATACTCCGAAAAAAGGAACCCAACGAAAGATTCGGATATTAAATAGAATAGCCTTACATCCGAAGGTATACCGGGCACACTGTTCATATGGCGAAGATCAAATATTTGATCGGGTGGATAGGCCTGCAAAATTTGTCTTGTTTCCGTTTTCCTTTCTTCGAAATGCATTGCTATCCCTTCATTGAGCCAGGCAGGTAATCGGGTGGATGGATTCAATGACTGGTTCACTAGTAAATGAGTGCTTTCATGGATGATTCCGTCTACGGATGCCCCGATCACTATAAAAGTGTCGTAATTTGAGAATGCGAATCCCCCGTAAAGGTCTTCTCTATTTGCTGCCTTACTTATGTTTGGAAACGCTTTTTTAGCTTCTGGACGACTGTTCACGACGACCCCTGTGATGGGGTTGGGATTGTGTAAATTTAGGATTTGGGTTAATTCTAGGTTTGATCTAGTTGCTTTTTTTGTGATTGACTCAATGTTATTTTTATTGGTGTCGTGCCAAATGAGTGTTAGGTGTTTCCATGTTGTATATTCCCATGTGACAGAAGGGTCTAGATAGTAAAATTCATTCTGGTTGGAATCATGTGTTTTTCCTTCGACTGAAACAAGGTCGAAGAAATACTTAATTTTAGTTCCTGGTGGAATATAATTGTTACCAGTTGGATTCAGAACTACTTTGAATCCGTTTTTTCCATAAGACGCCGGGTCAGCATATTTATAGGACCAAACTTTGGAATTGGCAAATGAATAGTTTAGACGTATCTCAGATATTTCTTCCTGCCATGAACCAGATAAGTAAAAGTTTATCTGCTCGGGGTAGTCAATTTGATGCCGGACGCCATATTCAGTAAACCAGTTACCAGGGCTAGAGGCTAACAGTAGTGGGTGACCTGTTTTTAGCAGACAGACAAAACTAATTAGTAAAGCAAACAGAATAAATCCAGAAAGCCTCTTGGTAGGGTTAACGAAATTTACCTCCCGCTAAATGCCGACAATTTTTACCGAGGAATGTGATTTATAAATTTTGTTTATATTTATTAGAAGTGCTGTGAGTTGCTCAACATATTTGGCGTTTTCCAGATTTCCTCCATCAACACTTCTAATCCCAGGTATACGTTCTCCAAGAAGCATCACTTGTTCTTTCGCTAATTGGCTATTTGAGCAAACTATAACGTCGCATGTAACTTGTTTGCTGGGTATCAGCAGATCTTCGGCGCTTACGTTTTGGAACGCTCCAACGACGGTTGATTCAGGTAAGATAAGTTGGGCCTCCTGGGCTGCGGAGCCTTCTTTCACGTCAATTGCAGAAATGGATCCTTTTTGGAAAGATAATGGTGCTACGACATCAATAACTGTTTTCCCTATGAGGTTTTGCTTCAGGTCTTCTAAGGTGCTTTTATGACCGGCATATGGGGTACATATTACTGCTATTTCACAATCTGAAGCGGCCCTATCATTTGTTCCACCTTTGATAAGGTTACGATCTATTTCGTCGAATGTTGAGACAAGATCTTCAACGGCCTCGACACCTCTCTGGTTTTCTCGTGACCCAATAAAAACTTCCATGCCACTTATAGCGAATCGCAAAGCTAGTCCCTTGCCTTCTGGCCCTGTCCCTCCTATGAATCCTAGCATTTGTTTACCGGTCCTTCGGATATATTCTGAGATCTATATGACATTTTTCTATTTGTGTCTTGACCATACTGTCTTATAGGACGGTCCATTGATAACATCCGCAAGTTCTGTATGCTCGAAATTTTTTAGTTTATTCAAGATCTCATCACTGGAGACTTTAGGGTCAATAAAACTAGAGTCTTCCAGTTTTCTAATAACCAAATCCCATATGCCGCTTTCAACTAAAGTTTCGAGATATCGTACCCAAGGGATTAGCACCATTTTCTCTGGGTCTCCGAATCCAGGCCTTAATTTTTCCATACTCCGGATCCGTTCCCTGGGGCTCCTGACCATATCGGTTAGGATCAAGGCAGGGCCATCTATCTCATTGGAACGTATATCAATCAACACCGTTTTACCAAAATACGGAAAAAACAGAGATACTACGTCAGCCTCTCCTAGAGTCTTCTTAATCTCATCCATATCGTCTTGAAAATTATTTCCGTTCACGACTTATTACCAAGTTTAATTTTTTATAATGAAATAAACCGGTGTGTACAACATATTTATGAATCTAGAAGTTCTCTAGCTGTTTCAGTAAATGCCGGTAATACTTTTTCCCAATCCCCAACAACTCCAAAGCTCGCTTCTTTGAATATGTTGGCATCACCGTCTTTGTTGATGGCAACGATATTTTTAGATGATGAGCAGCCAGCCATATGCTGACTAGCACCAGATATCCCAACGGTTATGTAAACATCCGGGGTGACAGTCTTTCCAGTCAGGCCGATTTGGTAGGAATGATCTAGCCACCCAGCATCACACACAGCTCTAGATGCCCCAACGGCCCCATTAAATACCTTAGCGAGGTCTTCCAGCTGAGAGAAAGGTTCAGGGCCACCAAGACCACGGCCCATTCCTATTATCACTGATGCATCTTCCAGGCGGACCCCTTCGGATTCTTGCTTAACTGTTTCAACTAGTTTGGTTTTAATGTCAGACTCATCAAGCGATATACTCAACTCAACTATATCCCCACTACGCCCAGAGTCAGGTTCCGCTGATTCAAATGCTTTAAGTCTCATGATAATAACTTGGGGATTTTTGTCAGCAAAGGTAAACTTTGCCATTGCATTTCCACCATATACCGGCCTGGTTGCTGTGACTCTTCCTGAGTTACTATCTGCAGACACGTCCATGCAGTCTTGGGCAATTCCTGAACCTAGTCTGTAAGCTAGTCTAGGGCCAACGGCTCTGCCAATGGGAGTTTTCGAACTAATAACCACATTGGGTTCAATTTCTAAACAGATTTTGTGAAGAGCGGCCAAATAGGAATCCGCTACTGCTTCTGAGATTGCATCGTCATTAGCTATGTAAGCCTTATCAGCTCCTAGGGCAATCGCCTTAGAGGCTAGTTCTTGGTTTCCTCCAATTATGGCTACAGCAACACTGTCTCCGGTGTCATTAGATATTCTTTTGCCTGCTGCTATTAGTTCGCCTGCAGTGGAGTGAAGGTCACCATCTTCGATTTCTGCAAATATAAGTATTTCGGACATTTTAGTAACTCCGTAATGTTTTCAAATCTTGGCTGCTAAATTATCTTCTCTTCTCGTAGTTTAAGTGCAAGTAATCTTCCAGAGTCAGCTTCGTCTTCCCCTTCAATGATTTCGCATTGTCTGTCATTTACAGGGATGAAAAGCTCCGTCAAGGTCAATGCCGGGGCCACATCTGAATCCGAAAGCCCTAAGTCTTCCAAAGTCCATGTTTCAGGAGTTTTTCTACTAGCTTGCATAATTCCTCTCAGAGTTGGGTATCTCGGTTCACCAATTTCGTTATTAACAGTGATAAGACATGGGATAGGTGCTTCGAAAACCTCATACCCGTCGGATCTAGAACTTGCCACAGTGACAGTGCCTTCGCCTATATCAATACTCCGAGCTTCTGAAAGACAAGCCATTCCTAGTATTTCTGAGATGCCCATCGGGACATGGGCGTTGTCCCAATCTGAAGCTTGTTGACCACAAATTACAATGTCGGCCTGCCCAATTTTCTCTATTGCTTTAGAAAGAACGGTAGCTGTGCCGAGGGCGTCAAGATTTTCTGTCGCAGGATCTTGGACTAATATCATCTGGTCTGCCCCCATTGAAAGAGGTTTTTTCATGACATCCATCACAAAATCGTTGCCTACAGAGATTACTGTGATGGTAGCATCTCCCGAAGCCTCTTTTATTTTTAAAGCGGCTTCTACAGCATTTTCACAAAATCCATTTACGACAGGCGGGATACCCTGAGCTGGAACCACTCTTTTTGTTGATTCGTCAACATTGAAAGCCGACATTGGAGTCTCTGGGTCCATCACCTGTTTGGCACAGACAATGATGTTTAAAGACATAACGCACTCCTCGTATGGTAAGTTTTGTATCTTTTGTAATTATACGTAGCCCTCTTCAAAGAGCCAAACCAAGTCAATATAGCAACGGTTATGAACAGGTGTCAAACGTAGGTAATAATTCAATTTCTGAGACCCTGAAACATATTTCGATGGATATCAGAATTACTTTTCGATAAAAAGAGCCTTTATGCAGCTTTTTAAGGTTGAATATTTCATATTTTCCGTCGAAAAGTTCAAAATTAAACAAAAACTTAGTTACAAACACTTGACTTTTTTTTGACAAGTATAAGAAAATAACAATACTAATTTAAGGAAACGTAGAAATGGTAGTACCCTCTGCCTGTTTCGAAAAATAATCTGGAGACTGAAATAAACATCAGAATTCACTAGGTTTCTTAAGACCTGGTGAGGAGAGGTATTAACGATGGTTATACAAACAAGTAACCCTTTTGCTCCCGCAAAACCAAGAGTCCCACTCATACCCAGGAGGCTCCAGCCTGTACCTGACCCGGTTGAGATAGCAAAACAAAATAAGACTCACTGCCCAAAGTGCTCATCCATATTGCGAGTCAATTACGAAGAGGCCGAATGTTTGAATTGTGGGTTTGTAGACTATGAGTATGTAGCTCCAACGCAAGAGAAAAAAGGGAATACACTCATTGGCACTGGCACTAGATATGTTATTCGCTACATGGGTGACTTTGATGCCCTTACAGACGTTGTAACCCATGTTAAGGTCTACAGGGTTAGGAATAGGGTGATGTACGGTGTTAGTTGTCCTTTTTGCGGGTCTGGCATGGCCCAATCATCTCTTTCTGGGAAACGAAGAGAGGTTAGAGAAGAAAGGTATAAATGCAATTCTGGTCACAGAGTTTCCTTATGCCCGAATGGAAAGGGTGATATTGCTTGGAAATAAACATCGCATAACCTTAATAGCTATAATCGCAAAAAAGACCCTTCGTATCTACGAAGGGTCTTTTTTGTTGGTATAGTGACAACGAAGTGATTATTCAAACACAAATTAAATGACCTGACTTGATTATGAAATCCGTTTTGGAAGCCCTTGAAAAAAGAGAACAGAAACCATTCGTTGTCTGTGATTTTTCCCCACCGAAAGCCGGAACCGAAGACTCACTAAATAATTTAGCTGAATTGGCTCCTGATATGTTTTTGGTTGCCTATGCACCGGGAAAGGCTGTTAGGATCAACCCTGTTTTCGTCGCGGACTGGATTCAAACCCGGGTCAATATACCGGCCATATTTACAATATCGCCCAGGGATATGAATAAGAGTGCTATTCAAAGTCTGCTGTTGGGGGCTCAATTGAAAGATTTAGATAGCGCGTTCATTGTGAAGGGAGATAAATTTTCTACTCAAGATTTGGTTTTACAAAATGCAGTGGACGATTTCAAGCCAACAGAATTAATAGCTTCTATTAGATCGATGAATGAGCGTAGGGATTTTCTAGGGAAAGAGTTACATCACCCTACGAGATTTTGTATTGGTGCTGCTTTGGATATTTCTCGCATTTGGAAAAATGAAGCATGGTTGACCAAGTTGAAAATTGATCAAGGGTGTAATTTTTTGATTTCACAGCCTGTTTTTGACTCGGAATTACCCGGTAGGTTTTTGGAGTTCTATAAAAAGGAGATTGGAGAGGATTTGAATGTCCCGATTATGTGGGGTATTCAGATGGTGGACAAAAACACGGTTTCATTTGCTACGGTGCCTGAATGGGTATATCGGAATATAGAAAATGGTTATTTGCCATATGAAATAGCAATTAATTTAATTGGAAGGTATTTGGAGAAGGGATTAGATACTTTCTATCTTATTCCTACTGTTTTTAAAGGAGGGCGAAGAGACTATCTTTCAGCTCAGGCCGTGATAGAGGAAATTAGATAGCGGTGAATATGTCCTCTGTGCCGCAGACCTCACTAGCGACAATTGTGTGTTGAACATCGTTGACCTTAATTCCAGCCCATTTTATAATCTGACCT
>CAYMZR010000088.1:0-8644 GCA_964394975.1 uncultured Dehalococcoidia bacterium
AAAGGCCTATGCCAGAAGACCTGTCTCCTCATCCTAAACTTCCTGAAGATACCCGACTTTGGGCTGCGCTCCAATCTGCTTCTGGAGGGACTTGGGGTGGATGTGTTTTTGATGTGGACGATATCGTGGAGACCTTGGAGGCTGGGCTGAAAGCATTAGGTAAATCTTAGCTTGAAAAATGAAGGGTCCCATAATGAACGGGACCTTTATTGTGCTATTGAACCTTGACTAGCTTTTGCATAGATCGCAATTCTCTTGGGGGATCCATTCGGCTCCCATAGTCGCTCCAGGAAACCTCTGCCACATATATGTCACCTTTTGAGTCAACTGCTATGCCATGAGGAGAAAAGAACCTACCACTTTGCTCTCCATAACTTTGCCTACCAACTCTGGCTAACACTTCACCTTTCAGGTTCAGAACTGAAATCCTGGGCCCTAGGTCAGTTCCCATATCGTTGGATCCAATGCCGGCAAAGTATTCCCCAACGTACATCAGCTCTTCACCAGTACCAGAATCTATTGTAGTTATTGCTGCCCTGGACAGGTTTATCCATTGAGTTTCAAAATTACCATTGCTATCAAAAACTTGTATACGATGATTTTCCCTGTCGGCAATATATACCCATCCGTTTGAGTCTACGTTCACTCCGTGAACTATATTGAACTGACCGGGATTAGTTCCCGACTCTCCCCATGAAAGTAGCAATTTACCGTCGGGGGAAAATTTATGAACGCTAGCATTGGTGTAGCCATCAGCAACATAAAAATTTCCTGTATTGGGTTCAACTGCCACATGAGTAGGCCTAGCAAAAGGTATTCCACTCATCGGGGGCGCGGATTGACCTGGGTTTCCCACTGTTAAAAGTAATTTGCCATCGGAAGTAAATTTCCGAACGGTATGATCTCCGTTGTCCACACAATAAATTTCGTCGTCGGGCCCAACGGTAACCCCATGTGGATTTGAAAATACTCCATCACCCCAAGTGTCAACGACCTTTCCTTCCGAATCAAACACAATCATTGGGGTTGTTCCACGGTTGAAGACGTATACCCTGTCTTTCGAGTCAACGTCTACAGCAGTGGCTTCTTTGTATACCCAACCTTCTGGAAGGTCTCCCCAATTTAAGCCAGACACTTCATATTGGAATTTTCCTTCACCCAATATAACGGGCTTGGTATCAGCCTCGGTGATTACTGAATGCCCATCATCTCTGACTCCAAATTCCCAATTATGATCCTCATTAGACATTTAGCGCCTCCGTATATCCTTAATTTATAGGTTTTAAGACTTTGGTCTACAAATAAACGTATTTTGTTTAGATTTTCGTGGTTATAATAGGGCAATTTGAAATTGAGAGGAAATAATGGCTCATGAGAAAACGGATATAACCGTAACGGTAGAGACGGATCAAGCAGAATGGCTGGCTCAGCAGGCAATGGAATTTGGGTTGCCTGACGATTCGAAAGCTCTTAGGATTTTGATTGATTTTGCAATACAGGAAATCGATGCCAAAACTATATTTTCTAGCGAAAATGAAAGATGTAGGCATTGTGGATAGAAATTTGAGTAAAAATCAGATTCATTATCAAAACATTCAAGAAATAACAGATTCATATTCTTTAGGAGAACAAACTCCAAGTACGATAACGGAACATATCTTGGATCGGATTGAAGCCCTCGATTCAACTTACCTAAGCTATGCGACTGTTATGAAAGATGAAGCGTTGAGGGAGGCGGAAATTTTGTCTGCAGAATGGTCCAAGGGGAATATCCGCAGTCCCCTTCATGGGATTCCTGTTGCCGTAAAGGATTTGTGCTACACAAAAGGAATTAGGACGATGGGAGGTACGGCGGTATTGGAAGAAAATATTCCGAATCATGATGCTACAGTTGTTTCCAGATTGCGGTCGGCTGGTGCGGTGATTCTTGGTAAATTGAATCTTACTGAAGGGGCAATGGGTGGATATAATCCGCGGAGGTCTGTGCCTAAAAACCCTTGGAATACCGATAAATGGACCGGCTCTTCATCCAGTGGTTCGGGGGTCTCAACAGCTGCGGGGCTTTGTACTGGGTCCCTTGGTAGTGATACCGGAGGATCGATTAGATTCCCGTCTGCAGCATGTGGTTTAGTCGGGATTAAACCAACGTATGGCAGAGTGAGTAGATACGGGGTTTTGGATTTAGGAGAGACATTAGACCATGTAGGTCCTATGACCCGAGGCGTCAGAGATGCTGCTCTTATGCTGGAGGTTTTGTCAGGATTCGACAGCAATGATCTTACTACCCTTCCGGTCAAACCCCCTCATTTTGGAGATATTGAAAAGACAGATTTGAATGGCATCATCATAGGATATTCGGAAGTTTATTCAGAAGAAGGTGTGGAGGAGGAGATTGTGAAATCTGTTCGTCATGCTGCGGCTATTTTGAAGGACCAAGGTGCCATAATTAAAAATATTGATTTAGCAGGCATTGATGCTTTTTTGCCAGCCTGGCAGACAATATGTACCGCTGAAGCCCTAAACGCCCACTCCAATTTTTTTCCTGAAAGGTCTGGCGAATATGGCCTTTGGTTTAGAGGCTGGCTAGAGCATGGTGTTTCGGTATCAGCTCAGGATTACATAGACGCTTCCCGGGAGAGAGCATTATGTAATGGCAGAATTCGAGAAGCATTTAATGGCATTGACGCTATGTTATCTCCGACAGTGATAAGACCTCCTCACGATGTCGATGACTCAATTAGCTATGGACCTATGGACGGTCGAAGGGGTACTTCATTTCAAAGATTCACCGTTCCATTTGACTACAATGGATATCCGACTGTATCGGTTCCGGCTGGCCTCAACCGTGAGGGATTACCTCTTAGCGTTCAAGTGTCTGGCCATCCCTTATCAGAAGGGATACTTTGTAGAATTGCTCGAGCATATGAAAAGAACCTAAATCTGACTAATTTTCATCCATTTGACTGACTACCTAGATTTGCAAATTTCGGTTGACTGAAAGAGTCACCTCCAATAAGATTCAAAGACCGGTTTTTACCTCGGAAAATCAAAATAGCTACTTACTGAATAAATAGTGGGTGATTCTTGAATTTCGAAGTGTAACGTGTTAGATGACGGTAAATAATAAACAGGACGTAATTAGCAGATGCCCAAAGTAAGCACGGTCACATTGTCGTCAGTTCTTGATGCACGTGAAGTGACTCTACCCAATTTTGATAAACAATATTTAGATGATGTGTCGTTTGTAACGGCTATGACATTGGTTTTAATGGGCAACTATTGCCAGACCGGTCATTTTGGCGGACCCCTAGCATATACACCCTACACTGTTGCATCCCACTTAATCGGTCCTGAGTTGGGAGGATTGAAATACGATTACAGACGCCCGAAGCACCCATTTTCCGATAAATTTATGTTAGCGGGTGGGCACAATGCTCCTGTTACTTATGCGCTATGGATGGTGCTTGGAGAGGCTTTGTATAGAAAGCACCAGTTGACAGGTGACAAAAAATATTTGGCTGACTACGGCCAAACGTTACTTCCAATAGATTGCATCGGATTTAGAAGGTCAAAGCAAGGTATGGAAACCATATTGTCCGAACACGGACTTACAGAACATCCTGCCATGAAGCAAGCAAAAGTCAGAGGAATCCGAGCTTTATCAGGGCATTCTGAAAGTACCGATGTAACCAATGACGTGAACGGCGGTCCTTCCGGCATTGGAGTAGCGACTGCTGCTGGTAAAGCCACCTTCTGGGACATTATTGGGGCTGCAGAGTCGCCGAAAGTGATGGCGGTGGAAGGCGAATTTGCCATGACATCGGGGCATTCTCAAGAAATGAAAACGCAGGCCGTAGCCCAGCAGGTTGGGAAACGTCTGCGGGTATTGATGTCTTATAACAATGCCGGTATTGACGATGAATTGGTAGGGGGAGTTATACAGCCTCAGTACGAATCGTACAGGATAGTAGATCAATGGACTTCCTATGGTTGGAATGTGTTTACAGTGGAAGATGCGAATGACATGGAGCAGGTTGTCGCTGCATTTAAAGCCATGGAAGACACAGACCCCTCTGATCGTAGGCCCATGATTTTGGTAGGTAAAACGATAAAAGGGTGGTGGCCTGGAGCGGAGAACGGCCAAATACCTGGTTACGGAAATCAAATAACCAGTTACCAAAGTCATCCGTATACTTTCGCTATGAATTCGGATTATTTCGCAGCGCTAGCCTCCACTTTTGAGAACCGATATGGTGTTAAATTTAAGGGTATCGGAGACGGACCTATATCGGATGAAAAGGATCGCCTGATCCAGTACAAGGAAAATATAGACATAGCAATGTCAGTACTGAATCAAAATGGACTTGGAGATTGGGTTGCGGATCGATTGGTAGAAATTGGAGAAAAGGTCGAAGATGATATTTCTACCCGTATAGACACTAGTAAAGATCCTTTTTTGGATGAGAGGCTGGACTACAGAACGCTATCAATTGATCCAAAGACTGTCACGGCTACCAATCCTGTTTCAGGACAACAGAAAGAAGTAGAAATAAAAATGTTTGAGGAGCCGGGAGTTGCCAAAGGCAGCAGAAGGGCAATTTCAGAGATAGTTAAATGGGTTAATTACGTCACTGACAATAGACTTGTTTTGGCTGCAGCGGATTTAGCTGATTCGATTAATGTGGAAAAAGGTTCTATATGGGGAGAGTTTGATCCTGTTACTAATCCAGCAGGAATTCGATTGCGTTCTGCGATCCAGGAAGCAGGCAATGTATCAACAGCTGTTGGGCTAGTTAGCCAATCTGCTTCGCTTGATCCGGAAAAACATTCAGGTGTATGGGCTTTAAGTGGCACCTATGGGGCTTTTACCCCACTTATGTATCTGCCTGTTAGAGTATGGAGCCAGCAAAACCAGGATAGCCCGTTTAGGTTAGGAGTGTTGAATATTCTTGCGGGCCATTCGGGACCCGAAACGGCCGCCGATGCGCGTACTCATTTCGGTATTTTTTCTCCGCAAGTTTGGAAGCTTTTTCCTAGAGATCAGGTGATAAATTTGAACTTTTGGGATTACAACGATGTGGCTCCTGGCTATTTAGCTGCTGCGGAAATAGCAGCAAGAGACCCGAAAGTAGGAGTAATAGTCTTAGAGGTCGCTCGGCCTGATTTTCCTGTGATAGATAGAACAAAGCTGGCAGACTCAGATATTAAAGCCGCGGCGAAAGGTTTCTATATTTTGAAGGATTTTGATCCTTCGAAACCCAAGGAAGGTTATATAGTGGTCCAAGGTTCATCTTGCACTAGCAATTTAGTCTCACAAATGGATGCCATAGAGGAAGCTGGACATAATATTCGAATTATATCGGCGGTTTCCGAGGAGTTGTTTAACAGGCAGCCCAAAGAGTATAGAGATCAAGTACTTCCGGAATCCGCTAAGTACAATATGATGATAGTTAGTACGGGAACGAAGAGGATGTGGCCTGTCACGGGAGTCGGGCCACTTACAGAAGAATATTCACTTGTATCTGACCATGACGATGTTTGGTTGAGTGGTGGATCTGAGGGGGAAGTCTTGAAAGAAGCTCGATTGGACCCAGGTTCCATTTTTGAAGCGGTAATTAAATTTGCGAACGAGCATTCAGAGAGAATGAAAAGGCAGTCGGAGTTGTTATTAGGATAGAAGCCTTAGAAAAATCTTATTCATTTGCATGTAAAGTGAAGAGATAGGGCGCTCGGGTATATACCTCGTCAATCAACGTGGCGTACCCAATGTTGTTAATGATTCGACCAGACGATGTTTCTTCCTTCCTACTGGTATTAATCCCTATAAGGTTGCCCTCCCTACTAATCAAAGCGCCTCCACTGTTACCTGGATTTAGGGCTGCATCGGTTTGAACCATCTGTATACCGCTTGCCTCTGCGTAAAGGTTCGCTGAGACAATACCTGAGGTAACGGAGTAATTGGAGTTAAGTGGGTAGCCTAAAGCATATACATCCATTCCAATGTCAGGTGAGCCTCCCAGAATTATCGGGAAATAATTAAGGTTGGCAGCCTTTATCTCAATTACGGAGATATCTATCTCTTTGTCTTCATAAAGAATAAGACCTTCATATTTACTTTCATCATGCAATTCTATAAGCATGTCTGAGGCATTTTCTATAACGTGTTCGTTTGTTATAACTAGGGTAGTATGGCCATTTCCACTTGATACTAGTACCCCGCTGCCGCCACTTGTTCCGGATATGATTCTAACAACCTTTTTATTTGCGATTTCCAAAACGTTCATCGCGGTAGGAGTAGGTGTTGGAGTAATGGTTGGAAGGACGGTAGGTGTAGGAGTATTTGTAGCGGTACTAGTGGGTTCAGGTGAAGGTGTATATGTTGGCTCAGGGGTGTAGGTCGGCGGAGCCAGTGTCCTGGTCGGTATGGCGGTGTAAGTCGGTAGCGGCGTATAGGTGGGAAAAGGAGTGGAAGTGTTTGTAGAGGTTGGTAATGGAGTAACTGTAGATGTTGGCGAAGGTGTGTTTGTAACTGTAGGGGTACCATAGACAGCAATAGATGTTGCGGTCAATGCTAGTGATAGCTGGTCATTTACGGCTTGGCTAATTTCAAAATTATTTAATCTTGCTTGTACCGTTGCTTTAACTATCTTATCTGAGGTGTCATAGGTATTAAATGTGTTGGATATAGGTGTGATTCTAGTATCCACCTTATCCTGGGCGGTATCAGAAGAATCAACCTGGCAGAAGATCAAAGAAAAATAGATGAGTAATATATAGAAAGCTTTTTTATACAAACTGAATTCTTATCACCAGTTACTTATAGATGGAGTGAATAAAGACTCTATATATAATTGTCGCTGGATAACACAAGAAAAGTCTAGCTACCTTATACCAAGGTAGGTATTTAAGTAAAAAGGCTGAGCAAGTCAGAATTAACAACATAGGCAAGAATTTTTCCTGAAGGGAATTTCTAATTCGGAAAGGCTAATTTAATATGAAGGACTTTGGATTTTCACCAGAAAGGCTCAATGTCATAGATGAACATTTACAGCGAAATTACCTTGACACCAACCGATATGTTGGAACGCTCATGGGCATATATAGAAGAGGTGAACTCGGATATGTATCTAGTATGGGATTGATGGATCGCGAGGGCAAAAGACCTATGAATCGGGACACTATATTTCGTATATATTCGATGACTAAGCCCATAACATCAGTAGCTTTAATGACACTCTATGAAAGGGGTTTTTTTCAATTAGATGACCCTGTTTCTGAATACATACCATCCTTTCGCAATTTTCGGCTTTACAAAGAGGGTGTGATAGGGAATTTCAAAACCGGCAGACTTGACAGAGAAATGACAGTACGTGATTTGTTGACTCATCAATCTGGCTTAACGTACGGGTTTATGGAACGTAGCAATGTAGACCACGCGTATCGTGAGCTTGGTATTGAGAAAGAGTCACAAGAAAACCTACAGGAATTTGTAGAGTTGTTGACCACTATTCCTTTAGAATTTTCCCCTGGGCATGCTTGGAATTATTCAGTGTCTACAGATGTGTGTGGTTATCTCATAGAAGTAATATCTGGCAAAACTTTGGAGGAATTTTTTCAAAGAGAGATATTCGAACCTTTAGGTATGGTTGACACAGGGTTTTATGTTTCTTCTGAAAAAAAGTCCCGTTTGGCATCCTGTTACGAGTATGAAGAATTAAAACAACCAAAATTAGTAGATGACGCTATCACGGGCACATATTTGCACCGTCCGAAGGTTCTGTCAGGAGGAGGAGGACTTGTTTCCACTTTGGATGATTATATGTCTTTTTGTAAAATGATTCTGAATGGCGGTGATTCAGTGGATCACAGGATAATAAGTCGTAAGACCTTAAATTTGATGAGTTCTAATCACCTAGTGAATGGTGGAGATTTGAGAAGTTGTGCGTACGGGCGTTGGAGCGAAACCTCATACACTGGAGTTGGCTTTGGATTGGGATTTTCTGTTTTATTGGATCCTGGAGCTTCGCAGGTATCCGGTAGCGTAGGAGAACTGGCATGGGGCGGGGCTGCAAGCACAGCTTTTTGGATCGATCCTTTAGAAGATTTGGCCGTAGTATTTTTGACCCAACTCTTACCGTCTAGTCAGTTCAACGTGCGAAGAGAATTGCGTTCCTTGGTATACTCAGCGATATCTGACTGAAGATTCGGAATATCACCTAACTTTTAATTTTCTTTGTAGCGTTCGACTGGGTATTTTTTCTTTTCTGATCGAACGATTTTTTGCGGTATCTGAAGGGATTATTCCGATTTCTATTATTGGTCGATTTTTTACGCTCTCCAGGTTGCGGCTGATTACCATAGTCAAAATCATCAACCTTCTTTCGGTCGATAGGAGATTTCAAAATTTGTTCTATCTTCCTTATCATTGACTCATCTTCAGGGGTAGTAATTGTGATGGCCTGGCCAAGAGTTTCCGCTCTACCGGTCCTACCTATTCTATGAATATAAGCATCTACCGTGTTTGGCATATCATAATTAATCACATGAGAAATATCTGGTATGTCTATCCCTCGGGAAGCAATATCAGTAGCTACAAGGAAGTCAAATTTACCTTTCCTAAAACCTTCAATAGATTGAGTTCTTC
>CAYMZR010000089.1:0-8601 GCA_964394975.1 uncultured Dehalococcoidia bacterium
TTTTAAATCTTTTGGTAGCGCATCTACTATTGGCTGGTTTTTTCTCTCTCTTTATGGTGGTTCCTGGCTTCATTGATAGATTGGGAGGTAAAGAATGGGAAATAGGTGTAATTATTGCGACTTTCGGGTTGGCAGGGGTAATTATTCGGCCCATGGCGGGTAAATGGATACTAAAATCTGGCCCAAAGAGAGTAATAATTTGTGGAATCCTAATATTTGTTGGTACTACTGTCCTTTATCTACCTCTTCCAAGCGAGTGGTGGATCGTTCCGGTTCGTATGGTTCAAGGAGTAGGTCTTGCGATAGCGCCGGTGGCCACTAGTACGGTGGTTGCAAATTTAGCACCAGAATCCAGGAGAGGCGAAGGGATGTCTTACATGGGTAACTCAATCTCAATTGCCCAGTTGTATGCGCCACCGATTGGTTTTTTTATAGCAGATAGTTTTAGCTTCTCTCTTGCTTTTATTGTGGCCTCTGCCGTTGCTTTGGCAGCTTTTTTTGTATGTCTAGCTATGTCTGATTCCAAAACTAGAATGCCGATCGTATCAGAAGAGAATCAAACTTCTGATGCTCCTCTGATTAGTAGGGCGGCTATTTTTCCTACTCTGATTTTCCTCACATATGCCTTTACTATGGCCCCGGTAAGTACATTTCTACCGATGCTGTCTGATGTTAGGGAACTAGGGGTCAACCCAGGGTTCTACTTCACTATATTGTCCGGTATGACCATGTTAACCACATTACTAAGTGGACGTATAGCTGATAGGTTCGGGAGATCTGCAGTAATCGTTCCAGGCCTTATATTAGTATCTATGGCAATGTTTATGCTCTCGGGAGCCTTCGATTCAAGTTTGTTTTTTGGAGCTGCCTTTCTTCATGGTATTGGTTACGGGCTTATCTATCCGGGAATAAATTCTTTAGTAGTGGACCGTGTTAAATCTAATGAGAGAGGTTCGGCGATAGGAACTTTGCAGCAAGCCTGGGATATAGGGGCCTCAGGAGGTAATTTTATAGTTGGTCCGATAATCGGAGCTTTAGGTGTTGGCTCAGGGTTTGTCATTGTTGGAGCAGGGGCAGCGACGGGAATGATTGGGTTTGTCACTGGAAATCGAAAGGCAAAGTCATCTTGATAGACCTGCTGAAAACGACTAAGTACAATGCACAAACAAATTTCGATAGCTGACTCGAGGTCGAATATCAGTCTTTAGGAGTGAACTAATGAATGGAGAGCAGTTAAGACAGAAAACTAGCGTCGGGGGTATTGTTTACGGAACCATGATTAGTATGGGTCGTAACCCAAGGTGGACTCAGACGATTTCTGCCTTCGGTTTGGATTACGTGATAATAGATACTGAACATGCACCGAGAAGCCGCGCTGAAGTTGCAGATTTCTTAGCGGCCTTTAATTACAGTGGGGTTGTTCCGATTGTAAGAATTCCGATTCCTGCTTCTCACTACGTCACTATGTACATTGATGCCGGGGCGCAGGGAATCCTCGCTCCTTACTGTGAAACAGTCGATCAGGTAAAAGAAGTCGTAGCTGCCGCTAGATGGAGGCCTCTGAAAGGAGCGTTGGCAGAAAGAGCAGTTGAGACAGGACAGTTGCCAAGTGAAGCCACAAAGTCATATCTTGAGAATCGGAATAAGAACAATGTATGCATCATAGGAATTGAGAGCGTCCCAGGTATAGAAAATTTAGAAAATATACTAAAGGTAGATGGGATTGATGGAGTATTTGTCGGTCCTAACGATCTCACAATAACTTTGGGGATACCAGACCAATATGATCATCCCGATTACGAGGCTGCTTTGCGTGAAATTATTTCAAAAAGCCAGGCTGCAGGTAAACCAGTCCTAATTCACCATCAAACAGTTCCATTGACTCAAAAATGGCTTAGAGAGGGTGCGAGGTTTGTCCTTTATTCCAGTGATGCTCGGACTATGCATAACGGTTATCGGGAAGAATTTGGGGAAATCAAATCTTTAGGGCTGGAGCTCGGAGGAGAGTCCCCAGATGATATTGGTGAATCAGACGAAGTAATATAGGAGATAACAATAATGAGTTGGGATTTTATAGCTGTACAAGGACCGTTTGGTGGGACCAGTGAAGGTCCTGTTTGGGATGGGGATTCCCTTTTATTCACCCACATTCCCGATAGCAAAATTTACAAATTTGATCCGAATACTAGTACAACTAAGGTATTTCGGGAAAACACTAATTGCGCAAATGGATTGATGTTTGATGAGGATGGAAATTTATATGGATGTGAAGGCGGAGGACGAAGGGTTGTTAGATATGACGATGAATCCACTGAAGTACTCGCAGATTCCTATCAAGGCAATAAATTTAACGTCCCCAATGATTTGGCAATAGACCCTGAAGGGAGAATTTGGTTTACAGATCCATTTTATGAAGGAGCCGGTGGGCCTTGGAGTGAAGATAGATCTAATAAGGAACTAGATCACGACTCCGTTTACCGGATAGATATGAAGGATGGAAAATCAACCGGTGTGAGCAGAGTCACGGAAGACACCACACGGCCAAATGGGCTACTTTTCTCATTGGACTTTAAGATCTTATACGTTGCTCAAAGTGGGCGTTTACCAGAAGAAAAAAGACAGCTAAGAGCATATCCAGTCAATTCGGATGGTTCTTTGGGGACCCACGAAGTGATACATGATTTTGGTGAGCACAGAGGCATAGACGGTATGGTTCTGGATGTTGAAGGAAATATTGTCGCAACGGCCGGATACAAAGCAGGTGGACCAGGCCCGATGATATATGTTTTCTCAGCCTCCGGAGAGGTATTGGAAACCCATCCCACCCCATTTGATCGTCCTACAAATTGTTCCTTTGGTGGGGAAGATCTATCAACTTTATACGTGACTACCATTGATGGGTTCTTGCTGAGGGCATTCACGGAAAAGCAGGGTCGCCTTGCCTTCCCAAACTAATTCTGCTGTGAATAAGAGAGGAGTTTGATAACTTGAAAGCTGACGCAATTGTCATAGGTGCCGGAATAGCAGGTTGTTCTGCTGCTCTTCATCTATCCGAAGCTGGGATAGAAACCATACTTTTGGAAAAGGGTGAAGTATCAGGAGAAGCATCGGGCGTAAATATGGGAGGCCTCGGAGGAACCGGATGGGGTTACCAACCAGGGTTACAAGAATATCTAACCATGGGTAGCCTGAATATTTTTAAACGGCTGCAAATGGAATTAGGTTTCGATTTAGAATTCAGACAATCAGGATCTTTCACTGCAATACATGACGAAGATCAATATATTTATGCTCAAAATCGAGTGCTAGAGTCCCAAAAGAATGGCTTTAATCTTCAATTACTCAGTTCCTATGAGGCAAAAGCGATAGAACCTGAATTGAATCTAGATTTATTAGGTTATGTGTATGCCCCTACTAGAGGGCAGGCCGATCCTTTGAAGACAACTCGCGCCTTTGGGCAGGCTGCTTCTCAAGCAGGGACAAAGATTCAGACAGAAACAATAGTTATCGGCCTCCGATCGAATCAGGGGATATGGGAAGTGGAGACAAACAGGGGTATTTATCAGGGTCAATCGGTTGTTATTGCTGCTGGAGCTTGGTCAAAAGATATTGGCGAAATGGTAGGGGCCAATATTCCCATAGAACCGGTAGTTGGTCAGATGTGGTCCACAGATGCATTGCCGCCACGTGTTTTCAGTACGATATCTTCTTTTGAATCGAGTTTTCATTGGAGTGAGAATCTATACGTGGATGACAAATCTCCGCCGGAGTTGACGCATTTCCAAGAAGAAAGGGTAACAAGACATCTTTATGGCAGGCAGCGAAAAAGCGGGGAAATTATTTTTGGTGGGGATCGTAGGAACGCTGGGTTTAATAAGACCTTGGATGCGTCTGGGTTGGAAGTTAACAAAGGGCATGCCACTGAAGTTTTGCCATTACTATCTGGACTACCGATTTCAACTACCTGGTCGGGATTAATGCCATTTTCAAAAGATGGTAAACCGGTAATCGGTCGTATACCTGGGAATGACAATTTATATGTCGTAACAGGCTTATGTTCCTCTGGTTTTGGTAGAGGACCGGGCGCTGGGATGTTGATTGCTGACTTAGTAACTCGATCTGAAGCACATCCGGTTTTGGCGGAATCAGACCCAGCTAGATTTGCTTCATAGACTGCATGGTCAAGACTCAAATATAATTTATATTCAAGTCAATAATTTTTAAAACTAAAGGGGTGTTATTGATGACTAATGAAACCATAAAAATTGGACTTATAGGTGCTGGTGGGAATACAAAACTTAGGCACATTCCTGGTTTTAATGAGATGGAGAACGTGGTGATAGATAGTGTCTGCAATAGAAGCATGGCTTCTGGGCAGAGAGTCGCCGACGAATTTGGTATCGAAAAGGTTTATGACAACTGGGTAGATGTAATGGAAGACCCAGATAACGATGCTGTATGTATCGGCACATGGCCATATATGCACTGCACCTTGGTTTTAGCTGCTTTAGAGAGCGGAAAACATGTACAGACTGAGGCTAGGATGGCCACAAATGCTGCAGAGGCTCACATTATGCTGGAGGCCTCGAAGAATTTTCCAGATTTGATCACTCAAATAGTTCCAGCGCCACACACATTGAATGTGGACAAAACTATAAAAGGTTTAATTGCTGATGGGTATCTAGGGAATATTTTATCAGTAGATGCTGCGATAACCCAGGGGGGATTTGTAGATAAAGATAAGCCATATCATTGGCGTCAGAGCCGAGATTTCAGTGGTTACAATATCATGGGATTAGGAATTTGGTACGAAGCCTTAATGCGCTGGATAGGGGCGGCGGCCACAGTTCAGGCTATTACCCGGATAACAGTTCCTCAGAGACCTGACGATAGCGGTAATTTGAAGGTTTTATCTATTCCCGATCATGTAGAAATACTGTGTGAAATGTTTAGTGGTCCGGTTTTACACATCAGGTTTAGTGATGTGCTAGGGCATGCTCCAGGAAATGGGGTGTGGATTTATGGAACGGAGGGCACATTACACGTGGATGCTTCAAACCAAACAGATATTAAACTGTTCGGTGGTAGAAAGTCGGACTCCGGTTTGTCAGAGATATCCATAAAGCCGGAATTAGGAGGAGCATGGAGAGTAGAAGAGGAATTTATTAACGCAATAAGAGGGGTTGAAGAGATAACACATACATCTTTTCAGGATGGAGTTAGGTACATGGAATTTACCGAAGCAGTTACTCGCAGCTCTCAATCGGGAGAGAAAATATATCTGCCGCTTTAGCTATTAATTGGGAGTATTTGAATATGCCGTATAACTATCAGGATCTAGCCTCAACGACACTGCCGCCGGAAATAGGAATGCCTCCAGGATTAAGAGAGGATGCAAATTTCATATTCTCGGTGACTTATACTGATCCAGACGCTATGGCTCTAAAGGAATTTGCTCAAGCAGCTGCCACTGCAATTGAAAGAGATGGAAAAGATCTGGGGACCTACCCTCCTCCTCAAGGCCATCTAGCACTTAGGGAATTTATTTCTTCTGAATTATCTGCCAAAAGAGGATCAGAAATTTCCCCGGAGAATATTTTCTTGACCAGTGGAGCAGGCGGAGCCTGCCAGGTGTTTGTGGATTCGTTTATAAATCCGGGTGATGTGGTAATGATGGATGAATTTTGTTATCACGGTAGCCTTAATATGTTTCTAAAGAAAGGAGCACGTCCTTGTCATGTTGCAATGGACCAGGACGGGATTATTCCAGAAAAACTAGAGGCAGCTATAAAAGAAAATATCCAGAATGGCGATAAGCCTAAACTTATCTACACAATTTCTGTTTATCACAACCCTACTGGAGCCACTATTAGCCTCGAAAGAAGAAAGAAAATTGTGGAAATATCCAATAAATATGAGATTCCGATAGTGGAGAATGAATCTTACGCAGATTTCCATATTGACGGTCCCAACCTACCTCCAGCTATGATCGGTTTGGATGATGATGAGGGGGTCATGCACATTTCAGCCTTCACAAAATTGATGGGCTGTGGACTGCGATTGGGATTTGGAGCTTTTCCAGAATCAGCTAGAGAGTCACTCGCAAAGGTTGGATTTGGTTTGGCACCAAGTCACCTAACATCCATGGCCGTGCATGAATACCTAAAAGATAATAAGTCTGCATACGTTTCAGGAGTAGCGGCATCTTTAGGTCGGAAAAGAGATGCTATGTTGAGATCATTGGGAGAATACTTTCCACCAACTTGTACTTGGACCGAACCTCAAGGTGGGATGATGATTTGGATGACACTTCCAGAAGGCACCAATACTTGGGATATTTTGGAAAAAGCTGTTGAGAAAGGTGTTAAATACAACCCTGGACCAATATTCAAAGCAGACAGGAGTGGAGGTAACCACTTAAGGCTCACTTTTAGTCATCATACTCCTGACGAAATAGAGGAAGGGATAGCTCTTTTGGCGGGAGTTTTTGAAGGAGAAGGGGTTATATAGATTGGAAGAATCGAGAGAGCTAACCATCGAAGAAATCAAACAGATATCCGTGCTTACTAGGATCGCAATGACAGAAAATGAGCTGGATTTGATGCGAACACAGATGAGTGCCATATTAGACAGCGTAGCAATTCTTAATGAAGTCGATACGGAAAACGTAGAGCCGACAGGTCATTCTGTGGATATTAAATCGGTTATGAGAGACGACGAGAAACAAGATTCATTGACTCAGGAAGAAACCCTTTTAAATGCCCCACAAAGGGAAGGTTCATTTATTAGAATCAGGGCTGTTTTAGAATAAGGACATGCTTTATTAATATGGGATTGTCAGACCTCACATCTATTACTGCATCGGAAGCCCGTCGCCTTCTGGATAATAAAGAAATTTCCTCCGTTGAACTCACGAGAGATCATCTTGAAAGAATCAATAACCTAGAAGAAGATATTGATGCATATGTAACTGTTACAGAGTCTAAAGCCTTAGAAGACGCCAAACTAGCAGATGAGAGGATTGCCGCTGGAACACAAGCAAATCTAACTGGCATTCCAATGCAATTAAAAGACAATATTTGCTATTCGGGTATTCCTACGACTTGTTCTTCTAAAATGCTGGAAAATTTTATTCCTCCATTTGATGCATCTGTTTCTTCGATAATGAAGGAGGAGAATTCTGTTTTACTGGGCAAAGGAAATCTTGATGAATTTGCAATGGGATCTTCCACAGAAAATTCGGCCTTGAAATCCACAAAAAATCCCTGGGATACCAGTCGGGTCCCCGGTGGTAGTAGTGGAGGGCCAGCAGCAGCAGTTGCGGCTTCAGAATGCGTGTTCTCACTAGGTTCAGATACAGGGGGTAGCATCAGACAGCCAGCATCTTTATGTGGAGTGGTTGGAATGAAGCCTACCTACGGCTTGGTGAGTAGGTTTGGATTAGTGGCCTTTGCGAGTTCCTTGGATCAAATTGGCCCATTGACAAAAAGTGTGGAAGATAGCGCATTGGTACTGCAGTCAATAGCTGGATATGATTCTAGAGATTCTACTTCTTTGAATGTTGAAATACCTGACTATCGAGCTAATCTTTCTACTGATTTGAAAGGTTTTAGGATCGGAGTTCCCAAGGAATATTTTGTAGAAGGTATTAACCCTGGAGTGGAAAAATCAGTTCTCGACGCAATAGATGTTTTGAAAGATTTAGGAGCAGAAGTCAAAGAGGTCTCGCTTCCTCACACGAAATATGCCCTTGCCGTGTATTACATAATTGCCCCTTCCGAGGCTTCGGCTAACCTTTCTAGATACGACGGGGTTAAATACGGGTTTTCAGAAAAGGATGCGGAGACCATGTGGGCGGGATTAGAAAATACCCGGTCTCACGGCTTCGGACCCGAGGTGAAAAGAAGGATTATGCTGGGAGCATATGCATTATCTGCTGGCTATTATGATGCTTTTTATCTGAAAGCTCAGAAAGTTAGGACTTTGATAAGACAGGAATTTGAAACGGTGTTTAAAGAGGTAGATGTTCTGGCAATGCCTACTTCGCCCACCACTGCATTCAGCATTGGCGATAAAATTGATGATCCACTCCAAATGTACTTGAATGACATATTCACAATACCTGCAAACATAGCAGGCATTCCTGGAATATCTGTACCAGCTGGATTGATAGAAGGTTTGCCAGTAGGGCTTCAATTCATGTCAGGGGCATTGCAGGAAGCTAATCTGTTTAAGGCTGCTTACGCTTATGAGCAAGCTACAGAATGGCATAAACAAGCTCCGTCTATTTAGGGTGATTCCTAATGCAAGAGTCAGATGACATATCTATTGGAATCGTTGGTCTTGGAGAGTGGGAAGTGCCATCAGATCAAGTCGGAAGAGGGTTAATATTACAGACCACCAGAGGACCAATAAATACTATTGTTCATCATGATCCTGAAAAGCCAGCCCACCGTGGGGTTATATGGGTTGGAGGAGCAAGAGGAGGACTTGATGGTCCTGCAGGAGGATTATATAAGGCTCTAGGCAAGGATTTGGCACCGGGAATTACTTCGTTAAGGATAGATTACCGAGATGCTGGTGAGCTAACAGAATGTGTCA
>CAYMZR010000090.1:0-7973 GCA_964394975.1 uncultured Dehalococcoidia bacterium
TTTGGATCTGAAGATGAGTTTGGCTATTGCACTCAATTTATATTGGATACTGACCAAGAATCAAAGACAATCGGAGCAATTTTGCAGGGTTTGGGGACATCGACCGTAATAATAGGGGAATCCCCTACATATAGAATACACATCCACGCGACTGATCCTGGGACAATTTTGACCAAAGCGTTAGAGTTAGGGAATATTTGGTCAGTTTCAGTAGAGAATATGGAGATGCAGTCCAAAGAAAGACTAGGGTCTCTAGAAGAACCAAATAAGGCCCCTAAACTTGACCTCAAAGGGCAGACAGCACTCCTGTCCATAGTAAATGGATCGGGAATTTCAGAGATAAGTAGAAAGCTAGGAGTCGATCTAGTGATCGATGGTGGGATCGATATGAATCCTAGTGTGGCGGATATAGTTTCAGTAGTAGACCAAATAGAGGCCGATTCAATCCTTATTTTAACTAATGATAAAAATGTTATTCCAGCTGCTGTTCAAGCAGCTGAATTAGTGACTTCAAACGTCGTGATTTTACCAACAGAGACACAGGTGGAAGGTTTGGAATGTATTGTGGATTTTGACCCATACCAATCTGCTCTGAAAAACAGGGAAATCATGGAGGATTTGATAACTCAGATCAAAACCATCACGATATTCAATTCATCAAGAGCTGTTGAAATAAATGGTGTAAAGGTTGATCAAATGCAACCTATAGCTATGGTAGATGGACAGTTATATAAATACGCTGAAAATATGGATGAACTGTTAGTGGAGGTGGTAAGGGAAGAATTGAATAAAAAAGTAGAGCACATAACAGTTCTGCTAGGGAATGACTTACTCAATGAAGACGTCATTAGGATAGAACGGCTACTCAGCAATGGTGTGCCAGATTTAGACGAAGATATCATTGAAATTCATCTGGGAGAGCAGCCCCATTTTGATTACTTAATTTCTGTTTTGGAAAATTAATTCTTTGTGGTGACATGAATAAGTTGACCAAACATACCCGTAAGAAAGAATCTCTGACTAGAATTCTTAAGCAAGAATCGGCCTCTGATTTCGATGATTCTACTGTGATCGGAGGAATAGAAGCTTTTGTGATTTCAAATATGGAATGGTTTCCTGAGAAAATTTTAGATCCGCTAAAAAATTATTCTACCCTGGATAAAGAACAGCGGACCGTAGCGATATCTGAAGTCATGAAAAATATCACCCGAGACCTGGAAGTTAAGTCTTATGGATCGACTCAAAACTCGATAATTTTAACTGACACTATTGAATCATTTAAAAAAAATAGTAGGGGCTGGCCGATTAAAAGGATATCGGAGACTCTAGGGATAAAAACTATAAAAGATTTAATTCTTTATTTTCCTGAGCGGCATGAAGATTTTGCCAGTGTAAAGGAAATCGCTCATTTATCTGACGGGACCACACAATCATCAATAGTGACAGTTAAATCGTTGGAAATTAAAGGAATTCCAAAAAGGAAACGCATCGAGGTTACGTTTTCAGATTCAACGGGATTGATTAAGGTGATCTTTTTTGGACAGCCATGGGTAGCTACAGACCTCAAAATAGGCCATAAAGTAATGCTTAGCGGAAAGGTGGAATATGAAAAAGGTAGGCCGGTATATAAAAATCCGGTTTATGAACGCATCGTCAATGGTGTTACAAGATTGCACACTGGGAGGCTAGTGCCAGTATACGCTCTTTCCCAGGGGATAAATATGAAGCCTCTAAGAAGAGAAATATACCGGGCTCTCAAGGCTACAGTGGATCAATTGACCGAATATATGCCGGAGTCAATACTTCATAGAACAGGACTCTATTCGTTGGGTAAAGCAGTTGCTAGATATCATTATCCTAGAGATATACAGGATTTTAGTAGGGCTCGGAGACGAATAGCTTTTGATGAATTGTTTTTGATTCAGCTGCTTATGCGTAAGAAAAAACTTGATTGGAAAAATAAAGTCTCAGGAATCGCATTAAACAAAAAACACACTGTACTTAATGATTTTTTTGCTACTTTACCATTTAAACTTACCTCAGCTCAGTCCAGATGTATGAACGAGATTTCTGATGATTTGTCTAGCGGTATACCTATGAGGAGGGTTCTCCAAGGAGATGTGGGTAGTGGAAAGACTTTAGTTGCTTTGGCAGGCATGATACAGGCAGCATCCAGCGGATACCAATCCGCGATGATGGTTCCAACGGAAGTCTTGTCGGAACAGCATTTTATGACGCTGCAAAATTTTTTCTCTTACCATTCAAGACCTTTAATAGATGGGTTACCAAATGTTATCGAAACTGACATATCAGGATCTGAACAGAAATTGACTATTGCGTTGTTGAACGGAAGTCTGCGCAATCGAGAAAAAGCTCTTACTCAAGAAATTATTCGGTCAGGTCAAGCTGACATTATCGTTGGAACCCACGCTCTAATCCAAGACTCGGTTGATATACCTAATTTGGCTTTACTTGTTGTGGATGAACAGCATAGGTTTGGGGTAAATCAGAAGAATGTATTTGATCGTTTAGAGCCTAGACCGCACCTTTTATTGATGTCAGCGACTCCAATACCCAGGTCATTATATTTCACAATGATTGGGGATTTAGATTTGTCAGTGATAGATCAAATGCCGGTTGGAAGAAAACCTGTGCAAACATATGTTTACGATAAAGATAAAAGAGATGAAGTTCATAGGTTCATAAGGAAGGAAATTTTGGCTGGGAGGCAGGCTTTTGTTGTTTGTCCTTTGATTGAGGAATCTGAATCGTTGCAATCAAAAGCGGCGATCGAAGAATACGAAACCTTGTCTAGAGATATATTTCCGGAAATGAAAATAGGACTCTTGCACGGAAGAATGAAATTGTCTGAAAAAGAGTTGGTAATGGACCAATTCAGGTCTGGCGATATCCATATACTTGTTGCCACAGCAGTGATCGAGGTTGGAGTAGATATTCCTAATGCTAGTATTATGGTGATAGACGGCGCCGAAAGATTTGGTCTGTCACAGTTGCACCAGTTTAGAGGAAGAGTAGGTAGAGGGGAACATCAAAGCTACTGTATCTTGATGTCGGATAATCCCAGTGAAGATTCCAAAGAACGTATGGACATACTTCATAAGGTAAGCGATGGATTTAGATTGGCTGATGAAGACTTAAGGATGCGTGGTGCTGGAGACTTGATAGGCAGAAGACAAAGTGGTGTTCCGTTATTTCAAATTGCTGACCCTTCTGATGCTGACCTAGTGTCATTAGCTGGGATTGAGGCCGACAAGGTGCTAAATTCAGACTATGAATTGTTGTCGAAAGAGCACCAAGAGTTGAAAAATCAGCTTGAAGCCTTGCTAGCCGATTTCAGCGTAGCATAGGTGAGTTTGGGTTTAGTCTGATAGGATTCTCGACCCTAGTTTTCAGTCATCATCTGGCGAAGCACGTAAGGCAAAAGTCCACCGTGCCTGTAATATTCATTTTCAATTTCAGTGTCTATACGGGCGAGGACATTGAATTTAGTCACATTTCCGTCTTTTGAAGTGGCTGTTATTTCGATGGTAGAGGATGGAGTTACGCTATTTGCTACACCAAGTAGGTCGTATGTTTCAGTACCATCAAGGCCGAGTGACGTGGCAGACTGTCCTTCAGTGAAGACTAATGGCAAAACTCCCATCCCTATCAGGTTAGACCTATGTATTCTTTCAAAGCTTTCTGCTATTACTGCTCTTACACCAAGTAGCATAGGTCCTTTAGCTGCCCAATCCCTAGAGCTACCAGTACCATATTCTTTACCAGCTAGAATTATCAAAGGAACTTCATCACTTCGATATTTTTCAGAGGCGTCATAGATTCGCATGACTTCTTCAGAAGGTTGGTGGATGGTCCAATCTCCCTCCATTTCAGGGGTTAATTTATTTCTGAGCCTAATATTGGCAAATGTTCCGCGTACCATTACATCATGGTTACCTCTTCTAGAACCAAATGAATTGTATTCTCTGCGGGGTACGTCGTTGCCTAGTAGGAATTGTCCGGCTGGTGCGCTTGGGGGAATGGATCCGGCCGGAGAAATATGATCGGTGGTTACAGAATCCTCCAAGTAAACGAGAACTCTGGCATCCGCGATCTCTGAACGTTTTGAAGGATTTCTGGAAAAATTTTCAAAGTAAGGAGGTTTCTGAATGTATGTCGATTCCTTTTCCCAGCTGAAATTTAAGCTGGAGGATGTTTCTAATTCTTGCCATTTCTTTGGTCCGTTGACGACTTCATTATATTGTTCCTGAAACATTTCTGGAGTAAGGCATGAAGATATTGTATTTGCGATGTCTTCTTGAGACGGCCATATATCTTTAAGGAAAACCTCGGCACCTGATGTGTCATGCCCTATCGGATCTTTTATTAAGTTGACATCCACCCGGCCAGCCAAAGCATAAGCCACAACCAACATTGGAGATGCCAGGTAGTTTGCCTTGACTTGAGGGTGTACTCTTCCTTCAAAATTTCGATTTCCACTTAACACTGCAGCTACAGTGAGGTCATTGTCTGAAACGGCCTCTGCCACTGGTTGTGGTAATGGTCCAGAATTCCCTATACAAGTTGTGCAGCCATAACCAACTGTATTAAAGCCTAGATAATCTAGGTCCTGGTTTAATCCAGCCGACTCGAGATAGCGAGTTACAACCGTGGAACCCGGGGCAAGACTTGATTTCACCCAAGGTTTTCTTTGTAGCCCTTTTTGTCTTGCATTTCGTGCCAGTAGCCCGGCACCGACCATGACTGAGGGATTCGATGTGTTTGTGCAACTAGTTATAGCCGCTATGGCTACTGCTGCATCCCCAAATTCCACTTCTTTTTCGTCAATTTCTATAGTGTGGGTTCTTCCCGAGGAGTCAGAAAAAGCCTCAGAAAAATTCTGTGAAATGTTTTCTAGGGAGATTTTGTCTTGCGGCCTTTTAGGGCCCGCCATTGAGGGAATGACTTTGGAAATATCAAAATCTAGTTGAGTGCTATATGCAGGTTCACTTTCCTCATTGTAATAAAAATAATTTGCTTTGGAGTATTCTTCAACTAGGTCAACAACCGATTGTTCACGACCTGTGTCTTTAAGGTATCTTAAGGTTTGATGATCCACCGGAAAGAAGCCGCAAGTCGCTCCGTATTCAGGAGCCATATTTGCTATTGTAGCTCGGTCTGCGAGGGTCAATTCTTTGAGTCCTGGACCGTAAAATTCGACAAACTTCTCGACGACTCCAACAGATCTCAACATCTCAACAATGGATAAAACTAGATCAGTAGCAGTGGAGCCGTCCGGCAAAGTACCAGTGAGTTTGACCCCCACGACTTCGGGAACAACCATATAGTAAGGTTGTCCGAGCATAACAGCCTCCGCCTCAATACCCCCGACTCCCCACCCCAAAACCCCTAGTCCATTTACCATGGTTGTATGGGAATCGGTTCCGACACATGTGTCAAGAAATGCCAGTGGGTTTACTACATCATCTTCGCTTAAAACTACCTTCGCAAGATATTCTAGATTTACCTGATGAACTATACCGGTACCAGGTGGAACTATTTTAAAATTGTCGAAGGCATTTTGAGCCCATTTTAGTAATTGGTATCTTTCTGTGTTTCGGTCAAATTCCATGTCTATGTTTAAATTGAGAGCATCGGGTGTAGAGAAATGGTCCACCTGAACTGAATGGTCGATTACCATGTCCGATCGGACAATCGGATTGATTATGGATGAATCACCTCCTAGTTCGCTCACAGCATCTCTCATCGCCGCTATATCAACTGCTACTGGAACCCCTGTAAAGTCCTGAAGTAATACTCTGCCAGGCATGTAAGGGAATTCACTACTTGGTTTGTTGTCAGGTCTCCATGAAGATATTAGTTTTATATGATCCTCCGTGGCCGGTCCGCCATCAGCATTGCGGATCACGTTTTCGAGCAAAACCCTTATGGAATAAGGCGTTTTGTTGAGATCTATGAGTCCCGCATTTTGTACGGATTTAATGGGATAGTACGTGTAGGTCCCTGAAGGGGTCTTTAGAACCTGTTTTGAGATTAAATCTGAGGAATTAGCATTTCCAGTCATAGGAGGACATCTCCGACATTATTAAGTTTGACGCGAATAGAACCTTAACTGGTTTTACTCTGTTAGGGAAACCTTATACTCTGCCCCATTAGCTATTTCAAAGCTTTATGCAGGGTAACGGGCGCAGTATTTCTATGGTCAGGCCTCTTAGGCCGTGTTGTTTTATCTCTTTTGGCCGAAGTATTCGTAATTTAAGTCTGTAAACTTATCCCAATCTGCTGGCACATCATCCTCGGCGAATATGGCTGTTACTGGGCAAACTGGTTCGCAAGCAGCGCAATCAATGCATTCTTCTGGGTTGATTAGTAGCATGCTGTGTTCTTCCGCTTCATAAATGCAATCTACCGGGCACACGTCTATGCAAGCTCTATCCAAAACATCAATACATGGTTCAGCAATAATGTAGGTCATTTGATCCTTATGTACTCCTTGTGTAAATGAAGGTCCCCTGAAGGAAGCCTCAGGAATTATATATTGTAGGCGGTGATTGCTTCAACGGGAAATTAAAGTTTGTTGAAGTGTAATTAGTTGTGAGGATCTCAAAGAGTTATATTTCGCGACCTGAGATCAGCAATTTCTTCTTCAGAATAACCTAGTTCCAGCATAATTTGATCTGTGTGTTCTCCTAAGGTAGGAGACGCTGATTTAGCTTCAAGGGGGGTTTCACTCATTTGGATCATTGGTCCTGCCATTCTTACCTTTCCAGCAAGGGAATGGTTCACCTCAACCACCATGTCATTGGCAATTACCTGTTCGTCATGGGTTAATTCTTGAATGAATCTTACGGGTCCCGCAGGTACTCCTGCAGCATCAAAAATTGCAAGCCACTCCTCGCAGGTTTTAGTTATCAAGATGCTTTTGATTTGCTCTGATAATGAGTCAATTGCCTTCATTGAATCTGGATCGTCTGGGTCATAACCTTCTGAAAATCTTGGGTCTATTACACCCATTGCGTCTGCTGCCTTCTTTCTTAACCTATTGCTCAAGCATGCTATGGCAATGACATCGTTGGATGTCTGGTATGTTGTGTAATAGATGCGAAAAGCATTGTTGAAGGGAGAATAGATTTGTTGTTGTTCCAGTAAATCCTGGTACGGTAGACCGGCCTGCCTTAGGGCACTTAATGTTTCCACTAATTCATCTTTTTCTTCTTTCCCATGATCTTCTAATTCCATAAAGCTACCTTGAATTAGGAGAGAGGTGGAAAGTAATGTAGTGTCAATTTTCTGACCTTTCCCGGTTTTTTCTCTTGAAAATAAAGCCGAGCTTACGCCCCATGCGATGGCAACTCCGGTTGTGTAGTCTGCGACCGCGGTGGCTGTGATTTGCTGAGGAACACCGTCTACCACCTTATTGTCAGCGGCCATGAGACCACTCATGGCTTGTATGATTAAGTCATATCCTGGTCTGGATCCGTGCGGTCCCTTACGCCCAAATGCAGTATTGTCACAGTAGATTAATTTGGGATTTGCTCGAGACAAAGTTTCGTAGTCGATTCCTAATTTTTTTGGTACGTCCGGTCTGGCGTTAATAATTACCACATCGCAATTAGCTACTAGTTTTTGGGCTATACCCAATCCTTCGGTGGTTTGAAGATCCAAAGGTAGGCTTTTCTTGCCTCGATTCAACCCTATGAAAGTTTTGCTTTCCTTTGGGAGAAATTCAGTGTGAAGTCTCCAGGGTTCACCTTCGAGAGGTTCTACTTTGATTATTTCAGCACCCATGTCGGCGAGTAGCATCCCGCCAAACGGTGCGGCTATTATCTGGGTAAACTCAATGATTCTTATTCCATCTAATGGACCTGGCACTTCAATCTCCAATTAATGAATTTAAATTATCGGACTATGGTATGTGATAATGTTATGAAAAACCATGACCTGATTCTACT
>CAYMZR010000091.1:0-7931 GCA_964394975.1 uncultured Dehalococcoidia bacterium
TGCCTTAGAAGAAATTCTAATAGAAAAGAAAATTAGTAATCAAAATACTTTGATTATGTTAAAAGAAGATTGGACACAGGCTTACTTATCTACACCACATGGTAAGCCGGTGAATATAAAAAATAGGAGTGTTTAAATGCCAATCACGTGTAAAGCCGAGGTCTCATAACCCAAACCGCAGGTTCGAGCCCTGCCCCCGCCTGCTACCACTCATTCGTGACTAAATCTCACCCTTTTTTTACACTACCCTACTTTTCAATTTAGTGGTGTCCGGCAATCGGCTTACAATTTTGGATTCATGCCGCTAAAATTTTTCACATCGAATTTAGATTGGAGCCTGCAAAATGAAAGACTACAAAGATTCGAATCTGAAATTCTGGGATTCTATAGTTGAAGAACACGTGCAATCAGATTTCTACGATGTCCCGGGTTTTCTCAACGGCAAAACCTCTTTGGATTCATTGGAGTTGGAACTGGTAGGAAATGTCAGTGGCCGAACACTATTGCACCTGCAATGCCACTTTGGCCTTTCTACTCTATCTTGGGTGAGATTGGGTGCCATTGCCACGGGGGTTGATTTTTCCCCGGCCGCAATTTCTGCCGCCAATGAACTATCAAAGAAATCTGGACTTCATGCGCGCTTTATTGAATCAAACATATACAATATTTCAATCAATTTAGACGAAAAATATGACATTGTGTTTGCCTCATATGGTGTACTCTGCTGGCTTCCCGATCTTACGAACTGGGCAAAAGAAATCGAACAGTGTATGAAACCAGGAGGAAGATTCCATTTAGTGGAATATCATCCCCTTATGACCACTCTGGACTCTGGTTCAGGAAACGAGGTCGTACTTAAAAATTCCTATTTTAATGAGGGCGTTGAAATTTTTGAGTCTGAAGGATCTTATGCCAATCCAGAGAGTCCCATCAAAAACTCCACCTATGAATGGAGTCACTCTATTGGTGAAGTCATAACAGCACTACTTGAAGCGGGTCTTCATATAGATAATTTTGCAGAATATCCATATGCAACAGACGGCAGCTGGATTAGTTATCTACGCAGAAGTGACGATGGAAAATGGAAGGTTCCAGATCATAAATGGGGCGTTCCGTTAACTTTTTCGTTATCTGCTTCCAAAAAGTAGTTTTAAGTACTGCATTAATATTCCTGATCCGAATAGCAATCTGTTATATTTTGGAAAAATTGTACTTATTACTTCCTTATAAGGTTTGCCATGAAGTCCAGCATACTCTACGTGACAATGATTTTGAGTGGTCTGATAACATTTTTTGCCTGTTCAACTGTTGAACCTCAACCAAAAGTTAACATCGACGCAACAGTGGAAGCTAGGGTTGCAAAAGAACTTTCTGACACCCAGCCAACATCAACACCAGAGGTTATAGCCACTGTAGCCCCCAGCGCTGAACCAACTCTGACCCTTAAACCAACTCCTGAACCAACTCCGACTTCTGAATCAACACCTTCTTCAGAAGAGATACTCAGCAGGGCTAGCCGGACTATGAATGTTATAGAGTCCATGCGGTACAAAGTAGTTTTGGGAATGGCTATGGGTGGATTAGAGATTCCGATGACCTATGAAGGTGAATTTCATGCTCCTGATAACCTCAGACAGACCCTATCGGTGAACATGATGGGACTCAATATTGAGGGCGATTTAATGCAGGTTGATGGTGTTGCCTACGAGCGGGAATTTATGGAGGACGACTGGCATGAATCTTACTCATTTGAAGGAGTAGACCCTAGAGAATTTTGGACTGGTACTGAAAGTTTTCTCGCATTCCCAATTACTGTAGACCCAACGATTGAGGATTTAGATGGCGTGGAAGTTTACAAAATTTCTTGGGATCTTGGTCAGGAGTTAGGGAACTCCGCTGGAAAAGTGTTGTCGATATTAGACTTTGATGATGAAGATATGCCGGAAGATATGGTTCTGGAATACTGGGTTGATGCAAACTCATTTCACCTTAGAAAATTGTCTATAGACATCAAAATGGCCGATATTGAAGCCAGCGAAGGTGAAGCCACCGAAGAGGAAATGTTGGCTATGATGTTACTGGGTGGCGAAGGAATAGCGTCAATAACAATGGATTTCAATCTATTCGATTTTGATCAAGTAGACCAAATAGTGGCTCCACCGGCAGCCCCACCGTCAGCAGCAGCAGCACCGGCAGCCGCGCCGGCACCAGCATTTGAAGGACGAGGACCAGTAGAGTTTGATATAGAGATTGGGGAGGCAGTAGTAGGTGAAATTCTTGTTGGTGATACAAATAGCGTGAATTTCGAAGCGGTTGCAGGTCAGGACATTGAGATAGCTGTCACAACCGAAGAAAACTCGATGCTTGACACATATTTAGAACTTTGGGGACCTGATGTTGCCGGCGGGCAGAGCGTTCTACTGGCTCAAAATGATGATGGTCCTGTGAATACAGATTCTTTTATTAAATTTAAAGTTTTGGCGACAGGATCCCATACCGTAATTGTGCGAAGTTTCGATGATAGTAGCTGGGGTGATTACACCCTGCAAGTTCAGTTTCCACCTGAACCAATTTATAAAGATGTAGTTTTTGGTGAAGAGCAAGTGAGCGAACTCTCTTCGGGAGAAATTTTGAATTTTACCTTTGAGGCCTCTGCTGGTGAGTTGATATATATGAAAATTTGGGATGCAGATTTAGACGGTCATACATATGTACGAATGAAAAATCCCAGCGGATCTACTTTAATAGAAGACTACATTGATGAAAATAAGGATACTGTTACTGAAATGATTATTGACGAAACAGGTATTCACGAGATAGTGATGTCCCCTTCAGGAGATTGTTCCTGTGGGCTACATATAACAAAGGGAGACCCTAGTATTTTAATACTAGACACCCCTGAAAACGTGTCAACAAAAAATCGCGGTGGCGGGCAGCGCATGTGGACTTTATCTGGAACTGCAGGCCAGGCTATTCGGATAGCTGCTGACTATAGTCATAATAAAACGGAAAATCTAGACATCTACTTCGATCATGAATATTTTGCAAATCAACTAGGTTTGACCATTCGTGATTCTAATGGAGTGGAAATTGATGCTGTTTATGCATACGATGCATCCACCGTATCGATGCTTGTAAATCTGCCTATAACAGATATTTATAGGGTTGAGTATTTTGTTTATCCCTATCCAAACCTAGTCTACTCAACGGAAGAGAATGTAACCCAGATTACTGTGACCGATGCTATAAAGAAAATGGGGACTATAGAAATCCTTCCCTTCTCTGCTATTGGAGCGGCACCAAGTATAACCGGTATACTCGAATATGAGGATTCTATTCATGATTGGTACTTTGATGGAATTGCAGGACAGCAGATTGATCTCAGGGTTGACGCTGAAGAATCCATGGAGTTTCCTGACTCCCGACCTGACACATACGTAGAACTATGGGGACCTCGGTCTGGAGCTACTGTTAAGCTAGCTGAAGATGATGATGGTGGAGGAGGTACTGATGCTTTAATTTTGGCCATACTCCCCGAGACAGGCTCTTATACGATAAAGGTGGGGACAGGTTGTTTGGGTTGTTTAGGACAGTACCGAATTCACCTTTTTGGTACAGGTGAATAATCGTTTGGTCGATTTAAATAGTAAATAGATCGCAAATTTACGGGTATTTAAGTTTCGGAGCTAGAATTACCTTCCGGACAAAATCCCACCGGAAATAAAACCGGAAAACTATTCAAAACAATATGGAATTATTTACACCAAATGAACAAGAGAGCGGAACTTCTTTGACTAGATAGAAAAATATGACACTCCATGAACATTTACCAGTCTTCCTGATGACCCAAAGGTCGCTGCTTCAAGCCAGGCCCCCCGCTCCTACTCATTTGTGTTTGGGTTCCTATCCAACTCCATGCACCACGCTCTCAATGACTGTTACTTATAATACTCTTGATCGGTCGCCTAATATCCATTGAGCACTGCAAGGAAAATGCAAAAAGATAAAGTTATTATCAGCGGTGGAGGCATTGCTGGATTTACCCTCGCATTAACACTACATCAGATAGGAATAGAATGTGTTGTATGTGAGAGTGTCCTTGACCCAAGACCCCTTGGTGTCGGAATTAATCTACAACCAAACGCAGTGAGAGAGTTGTTGGATCTCGGATTCACTTTGGAGGACTTGAACAAATGTGGGATTCCAGCTAAAGAGTGGGCCCTTCTAGGATTAAACGGTAAAGAAATATATTCTGAGCCCCGCGGAATGTTTGCCGGCTACTTCTGGCCTCAATATGCTATGCATCGAGGCAAATTACACATGATGCTATATCGCAGGTTTCGTGAGATAGCTGGGGATGAATCGATACGATTGGGGTCTCGAGCTACAGGATATGAAATTGAAAAAGACGAGACTGTCTCCCTTCAACTTGACACCGCCCATGGTCCCGATAGTGAAAATGGGACATTACTTATTGGGGCGGATGGGATTCATTCCCAAATCCGGCAAACCATGTTTCCTAATCAACCTCCCATACATTGGGGCGGGGCAGTCATGTGGCGAGGAACATCTATTATGAAACCAATCCGAACAAAATCATCTTTCATAGGTATTGGTACCCATCGACAACGGGTGGTGATATATCCCATTTCAAAGGCTCATCCGAATACTGGTCTCGCTTTAGTTAATTGGATTGCTGAAATTACCTACAATGATCCTGCTGAATTTGACAATGTTGGGTGGTTTCAGCGTGTGGAAATAGAAGATTTCATCCATTACTTTGAAGACTGGAAATATGACTGGTTAGATGTACCAGACTTGATAAGAAAAGCAGACGAAGTTTATGAAAACTTGATGATTGACCGCGACCCTATCCCTTACTGGGTTAAAGGTCCTGTTGCCCTTATTGGAGATGCAGCCCATCCAATGTATCCAACAGGTTCAAATGGAGCAAGCCAGGCGATTGTCGATGGGCGTATCCTGGGGGCAAAACTCTTGGAACATGGTGTCACTAAAGCAGCCCTGGAAGCCTACGATGAGATGCTTTGCAAGCCGATCTCAGACTTGGTGTTGCGGAATCGTAGAGCTGGCCCTTTCGGTTTGTTGAACATCGTTAATGATCGTTGTAATGGTGAATTCGAATGTATTGATGATGTGATCTCTGCCTCGGAGCGATCGGATTTTATGGAAAAATATCAAGCCGCAGCAGGTTTTGCTCTTAATAGTCTTAACGCCGCACCACCAACCATTAGGCCGGAGGATCGCATACATTAACAAGGCTTATTCATGCCTCATATACAACTGAGTTGATTGAATAAATTACAATGATATTTAAACCAAATGTGATAGCAATTAAAGGCAGATAACTTGAGTACGATTCCTGAAAGAGGCAGCATACCAATAGTGGCACCAACCCCCACTCCATTTGACATCCATGACAAACCAGACTTACGGCTTCTGGAAGAAAATGTGATCCGGTGGATTGATACTGGATTGAATGGATTTGTTGTTGGATCATATGGTGGAGAGGAATTCCATCTCTCACAATCAGAGAAAACGGCTCTCATTAAAACAGTATCTCAAGCACATCAGGGACAAAAATTTGTAATAGCTGGGATAGACACACCATCGCCAACTGTCGCTTCCAAACAGGCAGAAGAATATGCAAAAGTTGGCGCCGATATGGTAAGGATAAGAATTCCGAAAATCCCTCACGCACCCGGGTCTGAATCGGTTGTCGATTTTTTTGAAACTGTCACTCGAAACAGTCCTATTCCAGTTATAGCAATTCATCAACCGAAACTAGCAATGGATATCGACGCAACACCAGAAGAAATCGGGGAAATAACCAACCTTGAACGCATATATGCCTACATAATTTCTTTGAACTATAGATGGGAAAGTAGGTTACCTTCGTTAATAAATCCAAAAGTTCAGTTATGGACCTGCAATGGTAGTTTATTGATGCCGGGAGCTATTATTGGTGCTGAAGGTGCTTGCCTGTTTTTTGCGAATTGGGCTCCAGATTTATGTCGATCAGTTATCTCCCTTACGAAATCTGGAAAGTTTAAGGAAGCGCAAGAAGTACAAAAATCTCTTGTACATGCAGATTATATCGGAATGACGAAAGGTGTTTCTGCTTTAAAAGCAGGTTTAAATTTACTTGGGTACAAGGCCACAAAACCTCGAAAACCTACTCCTGAATTATCTCCAATAGAAATCGAAGAATTAAGAACAGCTTTTTTAGAGGCCGGAATCCTTTAGTGACTATCTATCTCTCCACTTGGGTGTCCGTTTCTCAATAAATGCCCCAATTCCTTCTTTGGCATCTTCCTTAAGCATGTTTTCCACCATCACTTTGGAAGTGTATTCATAAGCTAAAGATAAATCTAAATCAGACTGACCGTAAAAAGCATTTTTACCCAGCGACACTGTCATAGAGGATTTACTGGCGATTTTGTTAGCTAAAACCGTCGTCTCCCTGGTTAGTTCAGATATATGGAAATAATTGTTTATTAAGCCGATTTCTTTTGCCTTTACAGCATCGATCATATCCCCAGTCAATAGCATTTCCATCGCATGTTTCTTACTTACATTTCTAGACAAGGCCACCATAGGAGTCGAACAAAACAAACCTATATTCACCCCTGGTGTAGCAAACTGTGCCGAATCTGAAGCCATAGCAAGGTCACAACTAGCAACTAACTGACAACCTGCCGCAGTAGCTATGCCTGACACCTCAGCAATCACCGGTTTAGGACAGGCAACTATTAATTTCATTAACGAGGAACAGGTCTCAAATAATCTTTCAAAATATTCTTCTCCAGAGTCATTTTGGTTTCTATATTCAGTCATTTCTTTCAAGTTGTGTCCGGCACTAAAGACAGGACCATTAGAAGCAATAACAATGACCCTAATAAGATCACTAGAAGCGGCTTTTGTTAGCTCTTCTATCAAAGATGTCATCATATCCCCTGACAATGCATTCCTGGTATTTTGATCATCCATTGTGAGCCGCATTACGCCTTTGCGAGTTTGATCAACATGCAGTATATTGGTATCGTCTACCATAATGATTTGATTACCAAATTAGTTCCTTTTTCCCGTCCGAATACTCCAGACGCCAGGAGCCATATATGGTTTGGCCAATTCTATTTTCGGGCATCGGTTCATGACAACCTTTAGGCCCGCTTTTTCAGCAAGACGCGCTGCTCCTTCATTAATAATATCCAACTGAGTCCATAATACTTTGGCTCCTATTTCTATGGCCTCTTGAGCAATACCCACAGCAGCAGCACTAGAACGAAAAACATCCACCATATCTATCGGTTCACCTATGGATTTCAAATCGGCATGAAAACATCGTCCATAAATATCATTTCCAAGCTCATTAGGGTTCACAGGCATTACTTTATATCCATACTCTATTAGCCTTTCTACAACTTTAAAGCTGTCACGATGAGATTTTGAACTAGCTCCTACTACTGCAATAGACTTAACTTCAGCTAGTATTCCTTGTAGGTACTCATCAGTGTAGTCGTCGATCATTTCCATTCATCCCTATTTACTCAACTGGGAAATTATATTTGTAATCGCACTATAAATGCTGTTATTTTAAAAAAGTATCCTGAATATATAAACTAGCCTAAAGCCAAACCAATTAAGTTAGTAAATTCTTCACCCAGTGCTATGGGCCGTGACATTTCTTATACTTCATACCACTTCCACACGGACATTTGTCGTTTCGCCCAATTTTGCTTGATGCATTTATCTTTATTCGGTTAGATTCTTGGCATTTTGCGCAAGTGCACGCAACGGGGTGTTCTTTGTGCCAATTTGTGCGGGAACTCATTTTTTTCCTATATGATTTCTACTCAGTAGAATCAGGTCATGGTTTTTCATAACATTATCACATACCATAGTCCGATAAT